>CAZKOI010000085.1:0-11396 GCA_964554315.1 uncultured Enterobacterales bacterium
TGGCTATCTTCTCCCTGGCACGGGGAATCGCCTGGGTTCTGGACCACCACCCGGCTCCCATGAGCCTGAACGAGCGTCTTCCCACAGTGGGGGTTGGACTCCCGGTACATGTGAACCGTCACCTTGTTTAGGCCGCGCCGGTCTCGCTTACACTCCTCGAGGCTGGGCAGCATGACGACATGCTCACCCTCGGGAATGGGGTCCTTGGCACCCAGCGCGTAGGCGGTGCCGGGAATGTCTCGACAGGCCTTGATGGGCTGCCCAGAAGCCAGCCGACGTGCGATCTCAACCACCGCGAGCTCGCCCATACCGTAGACCAGCAGGTCGGCTTTCGCGTCAAGGAGGATGGAGCCGCGAATCTTGTCCTGCCAGAAGTCATAGTGGACCAAGCGCCGCAGGGAAGCCTCGACCCCACCCACCACAATGGGCACCCCGGGGAGTGCCTGCCGTGCACGTGACACATAAGGAATCGTCGCCCGGTCGGGTCGCAGTCCCTTCTGCCCCCCGGGCGCGTAAGCATCGGTCGACCGGATCCGACGCGAGGCCGTGTAGTGGTTCACCATGGAGTCCATGTTTCCAGCCGTGATGCCCATGAAGAGCCGCGGCCGACCGAGCACGGCGAAGGCCTTGGGATCGGTCCAGTCCGGTTGGGCGATGACTCCCACCGAGAACCCGCTGTCCTCAAGCCAGCGACCGATAGCGGACACGCCCCAGCCGGGATGATCCACGTACGCATCGCCGGTCACCAAGATGATGTCTAGGTCACGGTCACCCACCTCTTCGGGGGTCATCGGCAGGGGCTTTCGGGATACACTCATCAGACAAGCCCTTAACGCAACGTCTGATGTGACTTGAGACAGCTGTGAAACGAAGCATCATAAAGAAGCTCAAAGCGCTGGCGATCCGGCTGCTCGAGCGGGCCGCTAATCGGATTCATCCGACCAATGCCAGCGGCAACAACGTCTCAAAGATGTGAGGCGCTCGCCCCTGACGGCCACTCAAGCGAGAGGCGTCCTATGCTGCCCGCCCGAAGCTCGCGCAGAAAGACCTCGCTGACCTTCTGCAGATCGAGCATTCCGCCCTTGCCGATGCAGCCTCGGCGAGCGCCGATCTTCTCCAGCAGCTCGTAGGGAGCTTGCGGCATATCGTCGAGGTCGTACTTCTCGGCAAGGAGCGCGGGATAGCGGTCCATGAGGGTCTGAGCCGCAAAGAAAGCCACCTCGTCGAGGTCCAACACCGCATCCTTGATGGCCCCTGTCACCGCCAGCCTTGAGCCACACTCGGGGGGATCCAGGCGAGGCCACAGAAAGCCCGGGGTATCGAGGAGGATGAAGCCGTTGTCGACCTTTATCCGTGCCTGATGCTGGGTCACTGCTGGGCGGTTTCCGACCTTCGCGATGGCTTTTCCGCACATGATGTTGATGAGCGTCGACTTACCCACATTAGGAATACCCAAGATCATGGCCAAGATAGGCCGATTGCCTCGGCGCCTCTCCGGCAGCATGTCGCGGGCGATGTCGACCAGTGCCCGAACGTCCTTGAGCTTGTCCTTCTGCACCGACACCGCGCGGACACCGGGCTCATTTTCGAGGTGCCGAAGCCACGCACCTGTTGCTCCGGGATCCGCGAGATCGGCCTTGTTTAGAATCTTGAGAAAGGGCGTCTCACCTCGGAGCTCGGGAACGAGCGGGTTGGACGAGCTGCCCGGAATACGAGCGTCCAAGACCTCCATCACGAGATCCACCTTGGGCATGGCATGGCCAATCTCTCGCCGGGCCTTGTTCATGTGCCCTGGGAACCAGTTTATTCGTCCGCCGGACATCGGTGCCCCTACAACAAGCTCAGATCGCCCGCGCCCTCGCGGATGACCTCCACCTCACCCTGGGTCAGGTCCAAGATGGTCGATGGCCTGCCGTCAATCTCTTCACCGAGGTCCACCACAAGGTCCAGGCCGTGGCCATGCACATCAAAAATCTGGTACCCCATGCGCAGCACCTGTCCCGAGCTATCCTCAGGCACTGAGGTCGACACAAGCGGCCGGCCAAAGTGCTCGATGATGGCCAAAGCCAGAGGCTCGTCGGGCACCCTGAGGCCGACGACTTCGCGCTTGTTCTTGAGAATCTTGGGCAGAGTACGGCTCGACTTCAGCAAGACCGTAAAGTGACCCGGAACAATCCGATTGAGCGTCTTGAATGCATACCCGTCGACGTTCGCCATCTCCGTAGCCATGGAGATGCTGCTGCAGACCAGCGCGAGCGGCTTTCGCTCGTCTCGGCCCGGTTTGAGCGCGAGCATCCGCTGGACGGCCTTCTTCGAGGCTGCGTCGCAGCAGAACATCCAGCTGTTGCCCGCCGGCATCGCGAGCACACCATTCTTGTCCAGGATCGTGCAGATCTGGGCCAGGTGGTTCTGGTTGGGGGGGTCGTCGTAGGTGTACAGGTGGTCGGCCATATGCCTCACTATCGGGCAGCAGGCCGTCCGACGAGCCCAAGCCGCATTCGATAAGTTATCTTCTCGCCGTGGATCCCGTCTCACAAGCCGCTATCGGCGCTGCCGCCGCTCAAGCAGGGACTCGACATACCCCCCTTCGTACCGCGCTATGGGTGGGTGCTCTCGGGGGTCTGCTCCCCGATGCCGACGTGCTGATCCGGTCACCGAGTGACCCTCTCCTGACCCTGGAGTACCACCGTCACTTCACCCATGCTCTGGCCTTTGTACCGGTCGGTGGCGCACTGACCGCTGCCCTCGGGCGCCTGATCAGTCGCGGCAAGCACCAAGCGCGAGACCTCTTTCTGCCCGCCACTCTCGGCTGGGCCACACACGGGCTCCTCGACACCTGCACCAGCTATGGAACCTACCTCCTGTGGCCCTTCTCCAGTGCGCGCCTGGCCTGGCACAACATCTCGATCGTTGACCCGCTGCTGACGTTGCCTCTGCTTCTTGGGGTCATGCTGGCCGCGATACGGCGCAATCGACGACTGGGTCAGGTTGCCTTGGGCTGGGCGGTGGCCGTTCTGCTCTTTGGCGTCGTCCAGCGCGAGCGAGCCGAGCAGGTCTATCGCGAATTCATCGCGTCACGAGGCCATGACCCGGCCATCGTCGAGGTGAAGCCGAGCCTCGGCAACAACATCTTGTTCCGCGGATTCTATGCGCACGACGGCTCCTACTGGGCTGACGCCGTACGGGTCCCTTGGTGGGGCGAGGCGCGCGTGTATCAGGGTGCGCAGGCACCGACTCTGGATTGGGAGCGTGTGACAGAAGGGCTCGATCCCCTTCACGTTCGCGACCTTGAGCGCTTCGCCTACTTCTCCAACGGCTATCTCATTCACGATCCGATCGAGCTTGGAATGATTGCGGACTTTCGGTACGCCATCCTCCCCAACTCGGTCGCTCCGATGTGGGGTGTCGACTTGGGCGGAGCCAAGCCGGGAGAGCACCTCCAATTCAGGCGCTACACGAAGACCACTCCGCCGGTGCGCGCGGCGTTCATGGACCAGCTGCTGGGTCGCCCCTGATCAGCGCTAGAGCAGCGCTCGATAGTCCTGAATCAGGCGGTCGGCATGGGGAGCCAGGAGGCTCGCATCCGGGCAGCCATGGGTCACACCTACCGTCCTCATCCCCGCCGCCCTCGCGGCCGTGAGCCCCGCTACGCTATCCTCAAAGACCACACATCGAGCCGGATTCAGCGTGAGGATCTCCGCCAACAGGAGGTAGCCTTCTGGGCTTGGCTTCGCGTGCTCCACATCCTCGGCGGTCACAATCGCCCGAAGCCCCTGGAAGACAGGGTGCTCTCCCAAGAGAGCGTCAACTTCGCTTCGGACATTGGAGGTGAACAAACCGACGGGGTACCGCTGGGCCACCTCCGCGAAGAAGAGGTCCGAGCCCGGCACCAAGCTCACGCCGTCGGCGATGCAGATCCGGCGAAACTGCTTGACCAGCGCCGCCTCCACATCGATCTCCCGCAGCGATGGGTGGATCACCTTGAGTTGGTCCGCGATGTCTGACCAGCTTCGTCCAAAGACCGCAACTGCACTCAGACCTGGAGCTACCAGAGCCCGGTCTGCAAGCACGGCGTCAATGGCCCTGAGCGTCTTCGGCTCTGAATCGACCAAGGTGCCGTCCATGTCGAACAGCACCCCATCGACCTGGTCAAAGATCAACTATGCACCCAGACCCTGTGCCGCCTTTGACATGAGGGCCTCCAGCCGTCCCGCGAAGCCCTTGGGGTCGTCGAGCTTGCCCTCCGCGATGGCCGCGTGGTCAAGGAGCAGCCGAGCAAAGGGCTCAAGACCGGTCTGGCCATCGTTGTTGAGCTTAGCGAGGGTCTTCACGAGCGGGTGGTTTGGGTTGACCTCGAGGACACGCTGAGCACCCATGCCGATGTCTTGGTTCGCCGCCTTGAGGATGCGCTCCATGTTGGAGCCCATGCCGCCCGCTTTGTCGACCAGCACAGAAGGGCTATCCGTGAGGCGGTTGGAGGCCCGAACCTCGGCTACATCCGATGAGAGCAGGTCGCCCATCCACGTGATCAGGGGCTGAGCCTCATCCTTGGCCTTCTTCTCCTCCTCGGAAGCACTGTCATCATCGTCCGGGAGGTCGCCAGTCAGGACACTCTTGAGAGGGACCCCGTCGAACTCGTTGAGCGCCATGGCGACCCACTCGTCCACCGGATCCGTCATCAGGATGACCTCCCACTCCCGCTTCGCGAAGCCCTCCAGCACCGGTGCGGACTGGATGCGCTCCTTATCGACGCTCGTGTAGTACCAGAGGGCGTCTTGGCCTTCGACCATGCCGTCCTTGATGTCAGCCAGCGACACCGCGGCCCCTTCACTCTCGGTGGTCTCGAAGCGCAAGAGCTCGACGATGAGGTCCTTGCTCTTGTCTGCATCCTCGGCGATGCCCTCCTTGAGGATGTGGCCGAACTCCGTCCAGAACAGATCATAGGTCGCCTCATCCTCCTTCTTGGCCTCGGCAATCAGATGCTTGAGGAGCTTCTTGGTGAGCTGCTTCCTGATGGCCTGAACGATGGGCGTCTGCTGGAGGATCTCCCGACTGACATTGAGGTCGAGGTCCGGCGAGTCCACCACACCGGTCACGAACCGAAGAAAGCGCGGCACGATGGTGTCGGCGTTGTCCAGCACCTTCACCCCCTTCTGGTAGAGCTGTACGCCGACCTTGTAGTCGAGGCGGTCGAGCTGCCAAGGGCGGTTCTTGGGGATGAACAGGATGGCGCTGAATTGCAGGGTTCCCTCCGCTCGGATGTGAATGCGGGTGAGGGGCTCCTGCCAGTCCATGCTCACGTGCTTGTAGAGGTCGTTGTATTCCTCGTCCGTCACGTCGGAGGGAGTCGCGGTCCAGATGGCCTTGGCGCTGTTGACCTGCTCTCCGCCGATCTTGACCGGATGCGGCACAAAGTCAGAGTGCTTCCGAATGATGCCGCGGAGTTTGTCCTCATCGGCAAACTCCTTCGCGTCGTCTCGTAGCTTGAGGGTGATGGCCGTGCCCCGCGTCGCCCGGGCGCCTTCGGCGATGGTGTACGCCTCTCCACCATCCGATGTCCAGGTGATCGGTGACGCGTCTGGGAGCGCCGAGAGGCTCTCCACAGTCACCTCTTCGGCCACCATAAAGGCGGAGTAGAAGCCCACGCCAAACTGCCCAATGAGCGCCTCGGGGTTCTCCCCCTTTTCCTTGAGGGCATCCGCGAAGGCCGAGGTACCGCTTCTCGCGATGGTACCCAAGTGCTCGACAGCCTCTTCGCTGGTGAGTCCAATCCCGTCGTCTTCGATGGTGATGGTTCCCGCCTCGGCATCGGCGGAAACACGAATGCACGGATCGCCCTCGACCGAGCGAAGGTCATCCCGCTGCAACCCGACGAAGCGAGCCTTGTCCAAGGCGTCAGACGCATTGCTGACCAGCTCCCGCAGAAAGATCTCCCGATCCGAGTACAAGGAGTGGGTGACGAGGTGAAGAATCTGCCGTACATCGGCCTCAAAGCGGTTTGCGCTCATCGTGGTCCTCCCGAGCTAATGGTTGGACAGGCCATTTACGAAGACGTCACCCCGGTGTCAAGCGTTCAGCCGCCGGTAAAGGCGCGATTGAGCACGTCCTCGAGCGTCGCCATGTCGAGAACCCGAGCATGCACGCCCGGACGGTCCAGCGTCTCGATGGGATGGACGCCCCAAGCAACGCCAACAGCCGGCACCCCAAGGGCAGCAGCCATGTCCATATCAAACGTCGTGTCCCCGACCATGATGGCCTCGGAGGGCGCCACCTCGAGGTCGGCCAGTGCACGCGACAGCACCGCTGGGTGAGGCTTTCCAGGTGTCCCTGGGAGGATCCCGTGGACGGCATCAAAGTAGCCTGCGAGCCCCATTCGATGGGTGGCCCTGTCCGCCCCATTCTGACTCTTGCCCGTCGCAACCGCGAGCTTCCAGCCCCGTGCCCGCAGGCGCTGAAGGAGGTGCTCAACGCCCGGAAAAGGTCGCTCAAGCGTGGCCGTGAGCCGAACATAGGCCGCGGAGTACCCCGCCGTCAGCGCCTCAAGCTCCCCGCCCTCTACCCCGTAGAGCGCACCAAGCATCGGGCCCAGAGGCTCGCCGATGCGGTGGCGGATGGACTCGTCGGTCGCAGCCTGCAACCCCGCTGCGTCGGCAGCCTCGTGCGCGGCTTGAACCACACAGGCCGTGGAGTCTGCGAGGGTGCCGTCCAGATCGAAGATGATAGCCTTTGCCATGCCCAAGCACCTAACACTGGCCGGGCCAGCAGCCCTCGAGGTCGATCCGATCAAGCGCTCCCGCTTCATCGTCCACGCCACCCCGGTCAGCAGTGCAGACGAAGCCTTGGCCTTCATCGAGCAGGTCCGCTCCCTCTACCCCGATGCGGGCCATCACTGCTTCGCTTGGCGCCTCGGCGTGGGTGATGGCGGATTTAGAGTCTCCGACGATGGTGAGCCCAGCGGTACCGCCGGGATGCCCATTCTCAATCACATCGACGGTGCCGAACTTCGAAACGTGGTGTTCGTCGTCGTGCGGTATTTCGGCGGCACGAAGCTGGGAAAGGGCGGCCTGATTCGCGCCTATGGAGGCGCGGCGGGCGCGCTGATTCAAGCCGTGGAGGCCATCGAGGTCGAGGAGACTCGAACCGTGGAGGTCCGCTGCTCCTACCGCGATCAAGGCACCGTCAGCAGCGTCCTTAGGCGGTACGAACTCTCGCCCTTCGACACCGAGTTCAGCGAGGAGGTCGTGCTCCGTGTGCGAGTGCCCGTTGACCACCTCGATGCGCTCCACCATGCCGTCGCCGAGGCAACAGGGGGCCGCGCCATATCCCGCCCCTGCATCGTTCAGGGCTAAGACACGGCCCGTCAGGCGAGGTTGTGGAAGACGTGGTTCACGTCGTCGTCTTCCTCCAGGCGCCCGAGCATCTTCATGACATCCTCTACCTGCTCCTCGCTGAGGTCCATGAGACTGTCCGGTACATGCTCAAGGGCGGTCGAGGTCACCTCGACCTTGGCCTCCTCAAGCCCTGCCTGAAGCGAGCCAAAGGCATCAAAGTCGCAGCGAAGCACCCAGATGGGGTTGCCTTCGTCGTCCGTGCCCTCGCCCATCTCCTCCAGTCCGTGGTCGATCATCTCCAGCTCGAGCGTCTCCGAGTCGTCAATGTGCTCGGGCTTGATCCGGAAAACACCCATTCGCTTGAACTGGAACGACACCGAGCCCGTTGCCCCCATGTTGCCTCCCCCCTTCTTGAAGGCATGGCGAACATTGGCGACTGTCCGAGTGGGGTTGTTGGTTGAGCAGACCACCATCACCGCAATCCCGTGCGGCGCATAGCCCTCGTAGATCGCCTCGGCCCAGTCCTCCGAGTCGGCGCCGAGCGCACGCTTGATGGCCCCATCAATGGTGTCACGGGGCATGGATACTGCTCGGCCATTTTGAATCGCTCGCCGCAGCGCGGGGTTCGAGTCTGGGTCTTCACCACCAACCTTGACGGCCGTCGTGATCTCACGAACCACGCGGGTGAAGGCCTTGGAGACCGACTTGTTGCGGGCCATGATCGTGGCCTTTCGTGCCTCAAAGAATCGTCCCATTCGTCACACTCCAAGAGAGGGTCATTGGTATGTCCCCTATTCGACTGGGCTCAGTCGTCCAGCAGGTAGCGAGGGGTCTGCCGAAGCTCGCTCCGTGCGGCCCCCAGCGCATCCAACACCGCGTCGGCCACCACCTCTGGGTCCATGCGGTCGTTGCACAGGAGGACATCGATGAGTGCCGTCTTGTGCTCGGGCCAGGTGCTCACCAGAATGTGCGACTCCGCCAAGAACAGCACAGCGGTGACGCCATGCGGCACGTACCGGCACTCGGCTCGGCCAACCACCTCTGCACCCACCGCCCGTGCACCGGCCTCCATGGCCTCTTGGATGGCATTCAGATCGTCGAGCGGGCCCCCACAATCGAAGGCGTCCACCAAGAGGTGAGGTATGGGTCTCAATTGAACTGCGTCCATCCGGCTCGGTAGTACTCAGCAACCACAGGAGTGGTCAAGCGGTTGGGCTCTACTTCCCGGCGCGCGAGGTCCTTGGGAAACCGAAACATCGCCGCAAGGCTTTCATCGTTCATAAACCGCGTCTCGAGCTCATCGCTCAAGACGGGCTCCGAAGCCTCACGCGGTGCAACCATGGCAAACCCCCACTCACCAAAGCTGGGCACATTGACGTGATAGGGCCACACTCGCTGCTCCTCGGTCGCCACGGACTCGAGGGTCTCGACGATGCACCAGAAGGCCTCGGGGGCGAAGTAGGGGGAGGTCGCCTGAGTCACGAGCACCCCTCCCACGCTCAGCCGACTGAGGACCAAGCGGTAGGTACTCTGGGCGTACAGCCGGGCGAGGGTGTCGTCGTTGGGGTCGGGCAGGTCGAGGAGTATCGCGTCCCAGCGGTCATTGGACCGCTCCACAAACCGGATCGCGTCCTCAAAGTGAACCTGGACTCGGGGGTCACTTAGGATGCCGCCGTTGACGCGCTCCAGGCGTCCCCCCTCGGCAAACAGAGCGACCAGCTCCGGGTCGAGATCAACGAGGTCAATTCGCTCAACGCTGGGGTGCTCGAGCACCTGTCGGACAGCGAGGCCGTCTCCGCCGCCGAGAATGAGCACGCGCTTGGGGGACTGGGCGGCGCTCAGAGCCGGGTGAACCAGCGCCTCATGGTAGCGATGCTCGTCTACCGTCGAGAACTGCAGGTGGCCATTGAGGTAGAGCCGCGTGTCATCGCGCCACTGCGTCACGACAATTCTCTGGTAGGGAGAGGTCTTCGCGAGCACGATGGGGTCACCGTACAGCTGATCCTCGGCCCACGATGTGGTTGTCCCTGCGGTGCTGAACACCGCCGCGAGGAGCAGTCCGACCATCACGGCCCAGGTCTGCATCGTCCGACGACCGCGAAGCGAGTGGGCCATCAAGTGCATGGCCACAAAGGCCACCGCTAGGTTGATCAAGCCAAGCAAGGCGGCGGTGCGGACCAGGCCCATGTAGGGAAGCAGGACCAGCGGAAACAAGATTGAACCCAGCAGTGCACCCACGTAGTCGACGGCCAGAACGCGAGAGACGGCGAGCCTTACGGTGGAGCCAGACTCGACAATGCGCAGCAAGATGGGAATCTCCAGCCCGACCAATGCGCCGATCACGATGCTCACCAGACCCAAGACCGCGATGAAGGCCGCCTGGCCGATGACATACGCCGCAAACAACACAAGGGCAGACAAGCCTCCGACCAGCGCGAGCGCAATCTCAGCCCGGACAAACCAGGTTGGCAGATTGTCCTTGGCGAACTGAGCGAGCCATGCGCCGAGCCCCATCGCGGCTAAGAACACGCCAATCACAATCGAGAAAACGGTCACGGACGATCCCAGCAGATACGTGGCCAGCGTGCCGGCAATCAGCTCATAGACGAGCCCAGCTGCCGCGACAAAGAAGACCGACATCAGCAGGAGGCGAGACTCGATCTTACTTGCCTCCACGGAGTCCCCTCACACCCCGGAGACGTCCAGACTGGGTGCTCTCTGAGCGTACACTGACGTCGGCGGGAAACTGATCCGAGCCGACACCCATGGCTCCCGCCGCGAGGCTGCCGCCGAGGAGAGCCAGAGCCGTCAGGGCACCCACCAGGTAGCCGCGCTTCGTGTTCTGCTCAGTCATCGCTTGGCCAGAGGTTGGGACGCTTCACGAGCCGTCGAAGGAAGACGAGGAGTCCGATGGCGACCATCAGAGCCGCCACGTACTTCAGGATCTTGGGGTCGGCAGGAGCCCTGAAGAGCGTGACCTGCGCGGCCATTCCGGCTCTATCCGCTTCGCTGATCTCGAGCCTCAGACGGTAGCTACCGCCCTGGGATATCTTGAAGAAGCGACGGTACCCCGAGTCGCCCTCGGACCATGCGTCCTCTCCGGAGCCGCCGTGGTAGTAGCTGACCTCTTGGGCAATGAAGCCCACGCTGCTGCGGCTCTTGGCGTCGACGATGTCAACCTCAGCCCACAGCCACGAGTTGTTGGCCGACGTGTTCAAGTCGAGGCGCACAAGGTCGTCGTCTTTTACCGTGAAGGCATCGGAGTAGGTCTTGGTGGGTGAGCCGTTGAACGTCCTCGAGGCTTGAGCCAGGGGTTCCCCGAGGTCCAGGCTGCCCATGAGCACCCCCACGCCCATGAAGACCAGACCCAGGATGACCCAGACCAGACCCAGCTGCGCTTGGACCGGAGAGTCCTGGTAAGGGGCCAGGATCCGTCGATGGACCTTGGGGGGGGTCTCCGCCCCGAGCTGACGCACAAGGAGCTCCGGATCAAGGTCTGTCCCGAGAAAAGCCTGCAGCTCATTCGCCCCGTCTTTGGTCTGAACCCACTCCATACTCAGACGCTGCGGGATCCTGGATGCAAAGGGTCCAGGCATGTCGATGAGATCGATAAACTGTGAGACGTCACCGAGCTTGGCGATCCATGGCAGCGCGCCGTCGACGTAGGTAATCCGAGCCGACCCTCGCTCGTACATTCGAAACGTGCGCGGACCATAGGCCATGGCGTCGCCCCAGCCGAGCCCGGACACTTCGCTGAACTGCGGGATGGTCTCTTGCTCTCGAAGCCAGACGACGCCCTCACGGCTCACCTCAATCACCGAGTAGGTGCCGTCACCGTCGACCAGTACGTACTCCGTCGTCCCCGCCTTGAAGGCGCTCCACGTGCCATCGTCCAGCTCCCGCTCTTCATAGGCAATCCGCCCAATCACCTGAACGTCTCTGCCCCGAAACCGACCCGTCGCGCCGAGGCTGAGGTGCGTCGGAGGCGGTCGCTCGTTCTTGCCCGTCACCGCCCAGTCTGAGCCCTCGCGATTGTGGACCGTTCCGCAGTATCGGCAGATCAGC
>CAZKOI010000086.1:0-11328 GCA_964554315.1 uncultured Enterobacterales bacterium
CGCCGTTGCTGGCCGCGGCCGAGGATCTCGGATTCCGGCCAAGACTCGCGCAAGGGTGGGCGGCGTATGCGCCGGAGCGACTCCTCCCTCTGAGCTAGGCGGCTTCTCACCGTGCTGTCACTTGCCCGGGGCACACTCAACGGACTAATGCCCGATCGCGTGGGAGCGGTGTCGTTATGAAAAAGGTGTTCGTGCAGACCTTCGGTTGTCAGATGAATGTCTACGACACGGGCAAGATCAACGCGTTGCTGGGCAAGGATGGCTACGCGCCGACGGAGGCGATGGGCGATGCAGACATCATCATCGTGAACACCTGCTCAATTCGTGAGAAACCCGAGCTCAAGCTGCATTCTTTTCTCGGTGATGCGCTCAAGATCAAGCGAAGCCATGACCGCCCAGTGACGGTCGCGGTCGCGGGCTGCGTGGCTCAGCAGGAAGGGGAGAAGCTCCTCAAGCGATATCGGGACCTCGACCTGGTCTTCGGGCCTGATGCAGTGCCTCGGGTGCGCGAGCTGGTGGACGCTGCACGGTCGGAGCGGCCGGGCGCGACGCGTCAGGTGCTAGACACGGAGTTTCTTGACCTTGAGGCCTACGCCTTTGCCTCCGATCTCGATCCGGCCTCAGAAGGGCAGGTGGGGGCCTTCGTGACGATACAAAAGGGATGCGACAACAAGTGCACCTTCTGCATCGTGCCGAGCACTCGGGGGCCCGAGGTCTCTCGCCCCTCGGACCAGATCCTAGAGGAAGTACAGGCGCTTGCCGCCACCGGTGTCCGCGAGATCACGCTGATAGGACAGAACGTCAACAGCTACGGGCTCAAGGTTCCGGGCGAACGGACCTTCGCCCAGCTTCTCTACGCGGTTTCAGATGTTCCAGGCGTCGAGCGAATTCGCTACACAACCAGCCATCCTCGAGACATGGGACCTGATGTGATTCAGGCCTACCGCGACCTGCCAAAGCTCACGAGCCACCTTCACCTGCCGGTCCAGTCGGGGAGCAACCGGGTCCTTCGCCGGATGAAGCGCTTCTACACGCGGGAGCGGTTTCTGGAGGTCGTCGACCAGCTGCGCTCGGCACGACCTGGCATCATTCTCTCGACGGATTTCATTGTGGGCTTTCCCGGCGAGACCGACGAGGACTTTGAGGAGACGATGAGTCTGCTCGATGACGTCTGTTTTTCTTCTTCTTTCTCGTTCAAGTACTCCCAGCGCCCCGACACCCCCGCGCTCAAGCTGCTCAAAGACGAGATTCCAGGAGAGGTGGCCCAGGCTCGGCTCGAGCGCTTGCAGCGGCGTCAGCGTGACATCTCCAAGGCCATGAACTCGGCCATGGCGGGTGCGACGGTAGATGTCTTGGTGGAGGGCCCGAGCCGCTACGACGACGGTGTAGTCTGTGGACGGACGAGCGGGTTCCAGATGGTGAACTTTCCTGGGGGCTTAGACCTCGTGGGGCGCACGGTGCCCGTCCATATCATTGCGGGGTTTACCAACTCGCTCCGTGGTGAGATTCAGTCCTGACCATCCTTGCACCCATCCGGTGAGGACGTGAAGGGGACATGAGGAGCGGGTTCGGTGTGGCCAATCAGTACATAGACGTTCATCGAAAGATAGCGGCGAGGGCGGGGGTCTCGTGGCGGCCTATATTGCCTGTCGCAGCGGCGGCCCTGTGCGTTCCCTGGGTGTCATCGACGCTCATGAGCTTTGTGCCGCTTCAGCCCATGCAAGTGGATGGTGCGCTCTGGTACCCAGCCCTGGTCAGCCTGGTCACACGCATGGCGAACATCGTGGCCGCCATCGTCATCCTGAACACCTACAGCGACCTCGTGAGGGGCTCCGACCGGCCCGTGCTTGACGTCCACCCAGTGCGTGCCACGCAGCTGGTGCACGCTATCGCGCTCCGGACGTTCATCACGCGCGCGTACTTGCCGGCCGTGGCGGCAGTGCTGCTCTCACCGCTGGCGCTCAGGGGGCACCCAGAGGCCTACATTGGCTCGCTTGCGCTGGTCCTCGCCGCGTGGCTTGCAGGGCTCGGCGTCGGCTTCATGGTTCACCTCGGTGGCATCTGGGCGGCCAGCTCGGAGGCGCTATCAGCGGTCCTTGACGCGATCAGAGGCGACAATCCTCGGATGCAGGCGGCGCTCATCTACTCGCCTGGGGCCGCGTTGCTGTTGGTTGGTGTGGGCGTTGAGCTGGGTGCCATTGGACTGGAGCTCGGCTTGTCTGGGTGGCGGCCAGGCTGGCTCTGGCTTGCCATCCCAGCAGCGATGGGTGCCGCTGCGTTCGTCCTGGTGGGTCCGCTCGCTGAGCGCTACTACGTCCGAGCGAGCCTCGTGCTTGCGGAGGTCGATGGGGCGTGGGGCCAGGCAGAGCAGGCGGAACAGGCAGAGAAGGTGTACCTCGAGGGGCTCTCTCGTGGGGATGGTGAGGTGCTCAGAGCGCTCAGGCTTGGATGGCGCACCTTACGAATCTACGCGACCGGCGGTTGGATTCTCGGCTTGCTGGTGGCGGTGGCGGGTTGGTCAGCGCCGGAGCGCCTCATCTTTTGGGGTGGGCTTGCCGTGGTGTGGGCTTGCTCGGTAGCCTCCTTGATGCCCGCGCACGATCCTCCCCAGCTGGATCGCGCACTCGGTGTACGGGCCGGTCGGGTGATGGCCGCGCGGGTGCGGGTTGCTATGGCCTATGGCGCGGGTGCTCTGGTACCGGTGATGGCCGTTGTGCTGGTGCGACACTTTGACGGCGGCACGGTCCTGGGCATGCTGGTGCTCTACGCCCTGAGCGGGGCGCTCTCCGCGACAGCCGCCAGAATGTGGCGAGCTCATGCACCTTGGGCATACGGAGCCGTTGGCATTGTGATGTGGTCTGCTTTTGTGGGATGGGTTGGTTGATGCTTGCAGTGGAGTTGAAGGGGCTGGTGAAGAGCTTCGGCGGTTTTCGAGCGGTCGACGGCGTCGACCTCTGTGTTGAGGCCGGGGAGTTCGTAGGGCTCGTTGGCCACAATGGGGCGGGCAAGACCACTACCATGCGAATGCTGACAGCTCAGTTGACCCCGACGGAGGGTCGTGTTGCGGTCTCTGGGGTCGATGTCGTTGCCGATCCGCAGGCGGCCCGAGCGCTTCTGGGCACGGTCGCCGAGCACCCGGCGCTCTACGAATATCTCTCGGCAGAAGAGATGATTACCTTTGTCGCAGAGCTTCGCGGTCACGGTGATGTCGGCTGGGCTCTTGAGGTGGCTGGGCTTGGAAAGGACGCTAAGCGCTTGATTCGCGAGTACTCCCAGGGAATGCGTCGCAAGACCGCCCTCGCCTGTGCTCTCGTATCTCGGCCCCCGCTTCTGGTCCTCGACGAGGCACTAAACGGACTCGATCCCGCGAGCGCCGACCGTGTGATTTCGGTCTTGAATACGCTCAAGAATGAAGGCACGACCATTCTCCTGTCGACCCATGTTCTGGACACACTCGAGCGTGTCGCCGATCGCATCGTGCTCATGCAGCAGGGGAGGGTGGTTGTGGATGGTGGTGTCGATGTCCTCCCTGACGTACGAGAGCGCCTGCGCATCGCAAGCACGTCGGGCCAAGGATAGAGGGGGCAAGGGAGGAGCAATGAGATTTCAGGGCTTGATGACGGCATTGGTGACGCCATTTTCGGGAGGACGCCTAGACGAGGGTGCGTTTCGTCGTCTGGTAAGGCGCCAGATTGACCACGGAGTCGAGGGGCTCGTTCCTTGTGGTACCACCGGTGAAGCGCCGACGCTCTCCGCTGAAGAGCATGACGCCGTCGTACGGTGGACCATCGAAGAGGCCCGCGGCGAGGTGCCGGTGATGGCCGGTATAGGCAGCAACAACACGGCCCAAGCGGTCCAGAACGCGGTGCGCATGCAGGGACTGGGTGTGGACGGCGTTCTGGCCACTGCACCCTATTACAACAAGCCTCCGCAGGCCGGACTTCTCCGGCACTTCGCTGCCATCGCCGAGGCCGTTAGTGTTCAAGTCTGCCTCTATGATGTGCCCGGACGGTCTGTCATTCATGTGGCGCCCGATACGGTTGCAGCGCTGGCCGAGATTGAGAACATCACATGCCTCAAAGACGCTACCGGCGATATGGCCAACGCAACCGCCGTGCGCCGTCTGTGTGGGCCTTCGTTCTCGATGCTATCAGGCGATGACTTCACGACTTTGGCCTTCCTTGCTCAGGGTGGCGACGGCGTGATCTCTGTCGCGTCCAACGTCGTGCCGTCGGAGATGAGGCTGTTGACGGATGCTGCTCGGCGAGGAGACTTGAAGCAGGCACAGGCCGCCAGTGAGCGCCTCCTTCCGCTGTTTGACAACCTCTTTGTGGAGTCCAACCCAATCCCCGTAAAGGCCGCTCTCGCGGCCCTCGGTCTGTGTGAGGATGAGCTCAGGCTGCCCTTGGTGCCGATGTCAGATGGCGCTCGAGCGGGGCTGGTAGAGACCCTCCGGGAGCTAGGCGTCTCCTGAAGAGTATCCGGGAATGGGGCGAAGACGGACTTCGGTGACGTCCGTAAACTCCGCTCTCGGCCATATCTGGTAGGGTACGAGCTTCCTCGCCCGACCCTTGACCTTCACCGCGTCCAGCGGCTGGGGGTCATGACGGGGATCGATCATCTCGGAGTTTCGTTGATTAACGTAGACAGCTCCGGGCGGTGTGAGGCCCGTGATTCGTGAGGCTTGATTCACGGTATCACCGAGAACGGTGTACTGGAGCAGATGCCCAGAGTCACCGAGGTTACCCGCCACCATCGGGCCGGTGGCGATGCCGATGCCAATGTGCAGGTCGCCTGCTTCGGGGAAGAGCTTCTCGCTGTTGAGCTTCTCGACCGCCCGTTGAATGTCGACTGCGCATGCAGCGGCCATGTCCGCATGGTTTGGCTGGTCCATCGGGCCGTTGAACACGACCACCACAGCATCACCGATGTACTGAACAAGGAAGCCGCTGTGGGCCTCTACGACGGAGGCAACCTCCTCGTAGAAACGGTTGAGGACCGCGAGCAGCTGCTTGGGATTGATTCGCTCAGAGAGGGAAGTGAATCCGCGGATGTCGGCGAAAAACACCGTGGCCATACGGAGCGTGGGTTCGAGGTTCGCTTCACCGTGTTGATTCCGAATCTGGTCGAGGATGGCTTCCGACACATAAGCACCGAAGGCATTCTCCATCCGCTTGGCGAGGTTGAGCGACTGAACCATTTGGTTGAAGGTTCGATTGAGCTTGGCAAAATCCGTCGTCCCACGCTCGGGAATCCGAAAATCGAGCTCACCTCGAGAGACGGCCTCGAAGCCCAGCCGGAGGGGCTCGAGGTTGGCCATAAGCGAGTTGGAGATCTTTGCGCTCGCACTCATCACGGCGGGGGCGACGAGCAACACCATGAAGCACAGGTAGCTCAGCGCGAGCAGATTGGTGGATTCGGAGAGGGCTTGATATGTCTCTGGCGACATGGCGATCGCCTTCCCAAAGCCGAAGGTAAGCGTCCAGTTGCTGAGCATGCCGCCGCTCGAGTCGACAACCATTGCGTACCCAAGCTGGGCCGCCCAGTAGGACAGAACCGCTGTAAGGGCCACCAGGACCAGCATGGCAAGGTTGATTCGGGCCTTTAGCTCAACCATGATCGAGCCGACCACGCGCTCCAGGAGTATGACCAAGATGGTGCCCAGACTCGCGCTCATCGTCCAGAGCGCACCGCAGATAATAGAGGCCAAGAAGGCTGCACCATAACCACGGGTCTGAATAGGGAGGCCAATGAGGTGCATGCCAGCAATGCCCAGGCCCAGCGAGGCAATGAAGACCACAGCCTGGACCATCAGACGGGCGCTCGTTCGGTAGGCGATGTACCGATCATGAGTCCGGTACTCGAGGCGGTGCAAGAGGCTGCACGTCGCCGCCGCCGCAATGGATGAGAGCGCAATCTCCAGTGCAATCCAGGCGGAGTGGTCACCTTGCGGCACCGCGAGGCTGAGCAAGAGCACGACGCCGAGCGTTATGGGCAGAGCACGCGACCGAGGGCGCCCGAAATCTGGCGCCTTCATGACCAGGGTTTGGAGCGGTGCTGGAACCATATTGACGGGCGGGGAAGGGGTCGCTTTTCGGGCGAACAGTGCCCCTTAGCGGTACCCAAAGGTGACTCTGCTTGCCCTCCATGTCAAGTGAAATGCCCGTGACGGAGGAGGTTTTGTGCAACCCCATTCGAGGTTGAAACCAAGCCCGCGATAGCGCTTCTTACCGTCCCTGCTGTAGGGTAAAGACGTGCCTCAGCTTTGTTCTCAATGTCACCGTCCCAACGCTGCAGGGCGAGGCGCATGCATGTACTGCGGGTTCGAGCTTGGTGGCCCGATGGGGGAGGGTGAAGCGCCCGAACTTCCGGATGACCTCGACCAGCTCGTGCGACAAGCGATGAGCCTAGGCACGACGGCACACCTGGAGAAGGCCATCAACGCCGCAGCGGAGGCCGGCCCGAGCCTGGGTTCTAAGGGCCACGCGGGACACGAACGGGTGACCGAAGGGTCGGACGTAAAGTGCAGCGGCGGCATCGATAGCCCGGTGGGACAAACGATGTCCAGGCGCGAAGTTCTCGAGGCGCTTCATGGTCGCATCAGTGATGCCCTAGCGGCGGAGACGGGAGGCGACGAGGCTTCATTGCGGGCCGCACTGATCGAGAGTCGCGACTTGCTTGACCGCATCCCGTCCGTCAGCGATGACCCTCCGTTGCGCGTTCAAGCCGGGTCCGCCCCCGTTGTCCTCCTTCCCAAGGTGAGGCGAGAGTATGCCTTGGTGGTCCAAGGTGTGGGCGACGTGGAGGCGCATCAAGTCTACATCGAGCACTTGGGGTTGGATGGCGTGACCGCTAGGATGATGGCCCGCGCCCGGCAGCCTCGCGTTGCCGTAAGGGATGATAGCCGATCAGTGCTCGAGGCCAAGGCAATGCAGCTGAAAGCTCATTCTCAGGTCTTGGCGGAAGTCGTCACCGCGGACCAGCTGCGGTCATTCGGTCCGGCCCACCTCTTGACCTCTTTTGAGCGCGGCCCGCAGGCGGCTCCCGTCCTGGACTGGTCCCTCGATATGGCGCCCGCTTTCGACGAATCAGGCTTGACTCCAGTGACCGAGATGCCGGGCCTTGTGGTGCCGGGAGAGTTGGTCTTTCAGCGCTACAAGCCGGGTTCTGGGAAGGGGCGCTTACGCCATCTCAAGGAGGGGAGAATGGAGACGGGGCGCCAGACGAGGCTCCAAGTCGCAGACCTCCATTTTAGTGATCGAATCGTCCGTATCCTTGAGGGCACCTCTGACCTCTCGCACGCGCCCGGCGCCAGCGAAGAAGGCTTTGTGCGAACCCTGAGCGGAATGCTCGCCGTATGGGAGGAACAAGGCTCCCTTATCTTGGATGGGCGGATTCTTGAGCCAATCGGGGCTGATGGGAGAATGGAAGAGTCGGGCGCCATAGTGGCTCACCCGTGGCCACAGTGGGAGGAACACTCCCGCATCAGTCGCTGCCTATATTTGCGAACACAATGAAACACGGCGGGATAGGTTCCACGCCATGGCCAAGCTCTCTGTCGTCAACGTCGCAGCCTATGCCCGAATTGGGCATTCAGGACGCGCATGCGCCGGTGTCGTGGAAGGCTACTCCGTCGAGAGCGCGACCTCGTCCCGGCTGAACAGGGCCCGATGAGCACAAGAGGTACCCTCCGACGCTTCATGGTGGGGTATGCGTGGCCCCATCGATGGGCCTTTGGTGCCGGTGCGGCATGCCTCTTGGCGACGAACTGGCTCACCGTGACCATACCGATTGTGCTCGGTGAGGGTGTGGACGCGCTTGCTGATGGCGGAGCCGTTGGCGTTGCCGTTGCTGAGATCGCTTTGATGGGTCTGGCTGTGATTGTTGTACGCACGCTGAGCCGGGTCCTCTTTTTTAATCCAGGCCGGGACATGGAGTACCGGCTGCGGAGGGATCTCTTTGGGCACTTACTGCGCCTCCAGCCAGCCTTCTACGCCGAGAATCGGACGGGTGATATCGTGAGTCGCGCGAGCAACGACATCACCTGGACAAGGGCCATGGTGGGCTTCGGGTTGATGCAGGTGGTGAACACGACGGTTGCTGTGTCGATGACCGGCTGGCGTATGGTCGGCATCTCGCTTGAGCTGACGCTGGCTGCTCTCGTACCGATCGTCTTAGCGCTGGGCGTGGTTCAGTTGATGTTGGGCAAGCTCTTCATCCTTCAGAAGGAAAACCAAGAACAGCTTGGTGAGATCAGTGACCATGTCCTGGGTAGCTTTCAAGGCATCGCAACCGTGCAGGGGTTTAGCGCTGAGCGCGCCTTCGCGAGTCGCCTGAATGCGGCAAACATGGCTTGGTTTGAGACGACCATGCGGCTCGCGATGATTCGTTCTCTGGCCTTTCCTTTGCTCGGTCTCGCGGGAGGCGGCGGGATCTTCATGTTGCTCTACTTTGGCGGGCCTCAAGCGGTGCGAGGGGACCTCTCAGTCGGTGATCTCGCAGCGTTTGCGACGCTCATCGCAGCGCTCCTGCCTCCTCTTCGATCATTGGGCTGGATGCTCAGCGTTCTGCAGCGCGGTCGGGCAGCGCTCGCGCGGATTTACGACATCCTCGATGCCGAGGTTGCCTGTCCCGAAGGCCCTCATCCTGTGGCTCTGGAGGCGGGCAGGGGACCCGCCCTTCAGGTCCGAAACCTCGCATTCTCGTACCCGGACCGGCCCGAAGAGAAGGTCCTTGACCAGCTCAGCCTCGACATTGATGCGGGGAGTGTAGTCGGAATTGTGGGCAAGACGGGGTCGGGTAAGACGACGCTTCTCCGCCTGCTAGCCAGGCTTTATGACCCCGACCCAGGCTGCATCGCCGTGGACGGTTCCGACATCACGACGGTCGAGCGGCGGGCATGGCGAGAGCGGCTCGCGATGGCCCCACAGCGCCCCTTTCTCTTCTCCGACACCATCGCAGAGAACATCAGCCTTGGTCGTCCGCTTGACATCGACGCGGTGATGGAGGCCGCGGACCGAGCAGCCTTATTGCCAGACCTGAAGGCCCTTCCGAAGGGAATCGAGACGATTGTCGGGCAGCGAGGGATCATGCTCTCCGGTGGCCAGCGTCAACGTGTCGCCCTCGCTCGAGCGCTCATCCGTGGGGCCGACCTGGTGCTTCTCGATGATGTGCTGTCTGCGGTCGACCACCAGACCGAGCATGCTCTGGTGGATGCGCTCCGCACGGAAGGGACCGATCGCGGCGCCCGCCCTACGGTGGTCATTGTCACCAACCGAGTGAGCGCGGTTCGGCATGCGGACCGGATATTTGTGCTCGACGGCGGCACGGTGGTGGATTCCGGAACCCATGACGAGCTCAAGCGGCGTGAGGGCTTCTATCGGGACATCTGTCAGGTGCAGGACAAATGAAGCAGGACCTGATGCTCGTGGCTCGTCTCTGGACGCATGCAAAGGCCGATGCCTGGGTGTTTATCGGTGCCCTAGTGGCCACTCCGGTCATCGCTGGGCTCAGCTTGGTTCAGCCCTGGCTGCTCAAGCGCATCATCGATGACCACGTGGTTGTGGGAGAAGTGGCTGGCCTTCGGGACCTCGCGCTCCTCTACCTCGCCGCCGTGGTTGGGGCCTACGTCATCGAGGCGGTCTACACCCTCGGGATTGCATGGGCGGGTTCGCGGCTCATTCTCCGGATTCGCGAGGCCCTCTACGACCATGCGCTGAGCCTCAAGCAGCGATTCTTCGACCGGGAGCCAGCGGGCAAGCTCTTGACTCGCCTGACCAGTGACCTCGACAGCCTAGGCGACGCATTGAGTGCGGGAATCGTCACCATCCTGCTGGACCTCTTGATGATTGTCGGCACCGTGATGGCGATGTTCCTCCTGGACTGGCAGCTCAGCCTAGTGATGCTGTTGATGGCCCCCTTGCTGGTGGGTGTACTCGAGTTTCTTCGGCGTCGGATGAAGAAGCTCTTTCTCTCAATTCGGGACGCGCTCGCGAGCATCAATGCCTACTTGGCCGAGCGAGTGGATGGCGTTCGTGTGATCCAGCTATTCGGTGCAGAAGACGTGACAAAGGACGATTTTGACCACCGAAACAAGCGGTTTCGCGATCTCGCGGCCCAGTCCAATGTCTATGACGCGTTGATGTACTCCGTCGTCGATGGCATGGGCTCGGTGTTCGTGGCCGTTATCCTCGGCGTAGGCGCGGGCTGGCTGCAGACGACACTGGGGCTCGAGCTCCTCGGTGTCGATGCGAGGAGCGCGGGCCTCCTGGTCGCGTTCATCGACTACCTCCAGCGACTCTTCAGGCCACTCCGAGATGCGTCTGGAAAGATTGCAGTCATCCAACGAGCAGCAGCCAGCTTGCAGAAGATCGACGAGCTCTTTGCGGGCGCGGAGCCTGCGTCTTCGGGCGTCCAAGACCCGGGCGACATTCGAGGAGACATTGTCATTCGAGACCTCCACTTCCGATACTCTGAGGACGCGGAGGATGTCCTGCGAGGGATTGACCTGGAGGTCCGGGCGGGCGAGGTCGTGGCGATTGTTGGCGCGACGGGATCGGGCAAGACTACGCTGGGCCGGCTTCTCGACAAGTCATACGAGGGGTACCGCGGATCGATAACGGTAGATGGGCATGAGCTCAGCGCGATTCGTACGGATCGTCTCAGGCGGTCTGTGTCTGCGGTTCGCCAAGACATCCAGCTGTTTAGTGCGGATATGACGTTCAATATCGACCTCGACAATCCCTTGATTGGTGCGGACAGGAGAGATGCAGCGGTTCGTTTGGTCCGTGCCGACGAGCTGCTCGTTCGCCTTGGGTGGCATCATGTCCTCAGGGAGAGGGGCGCCGACCTGAGCGTTGGCGAGGGTCAGCTTGTCACCTTCGCCCGAGCGATGGCTCATGATCCGGCCGTCGTTATCATGGACGAGGCCACCTCATCGATCGACTCGGTGACTGAGGCACGCATTCAGGAAGCGATAGAGGCGATCATGAAGACCAAGACGGCGATTGTGATCGCGCACCGTCTCTCCACCATTCAGAAGGCCGATCGAATCGTCGTCATGGACCACGGTCGTATCGTTGAGCAAGGCACGCACGCAGAGCTGTTGGCGGCTGCCGGGCGATACGCGGACCTCATTGAGGCTGGCAGGGTCGCTGATGAGGCTTCCGCGTTGACAAGGGACTGAGCGTATCCTGGCACACTCAGCTATGATGACGAGGTGGAGGTCGCGTGCGGCGATTAGCAATCATTTTCTTAGTGGGTCTGGGCTGCACTCCGAAGCCGCTTCCTGAGCAAGAAATCCCCCCGGGCCCTTGCGTCGATGGGGAC
>CAZKOI010000087.1:0-11290 GCA_964554315.1 uncultured Enterobacterales bacterium
CGCAAAGTACTCCCAGGCCGGACCCAAGAAAGAGCCGACCTTGACCTCGGTGCCCGATGAGTCCGTTGCGGTGATGTACTGGGCAGCGACCCGGGTCCGTCCCCTGAGCCTCGGGAGGGGCGTGTTCACCTCCCAGTACCGGATTCCGCCCTCTCCGCCGATACCCACGGCGGTGTACGTGTTGCCGGCGTTATCGGTGAAGGTGCTGCCCGTCAGCAGCGGACGGGCGTAGAAGCGATGCTTCCATGAGGGCTTTGCCTGTTGCCGTCGCTTGCCCCGTTTGCCCTTGCCTCTGCCCTGGCCGCCACGGTTGCTTTCTGCCGTTGCGAGATGGTGGGTCTCCATCCAAGCGGTGTCGAGGGTTGGTTCAGGTGTCACAGCCCAAGCGGCACTGGTCAGAAGAAGAGCAAGCACGTTTACCTCCAAGCGAGAGCCTACCATCGGAGGACTCTGGTCGCACAGGACGGCAGGTCGCTCAGGCGTTCTCGTCGAGGAATTGCTCGAGGCTTTGGTTCACCTTCTCCAGGTTTGGGGTGATCAGCTTCACGATGAAAGACTCAAGCTTGGGCGCGATCCGTCCCGCCAGCAAGCGAGGCACCCCGGGGACGTTCTTGACGTTGATGGTGAGGTCTCCGGTCAGGACAACCCGCGTTGCTCCCGAGCCGTCGGCGTAGAAAGCATTCCGTCCCTCGCAACGAACGGCATCTGGGAAGGCGGGAATGTGAAGTCTCCAGTCGACGTACCGTCCTTCGTCATTCCACAGCGCGAAGTCGTCCCATCGAAGCATCTCGGGCTTGATCACGCCCTGGGCGACCTTTGGAATCTCGCGGTCGGCGACCCACACATTGTGAATCTTTGGACCACCGCCGAGCTCTTCCCGGCTCTCAACAATGATCTCGCGAATATCAGGCGTGTACGGTGCTATCTGCGGCAGGCGGTCACGATAGCAAGCGTAGACGACCTCGAGGGGGTGATGAATTCGGCTCTCCGAGTGGATCTGCATGGGGCACCTCAGGGGCACCTGCTATCATCCGTGCTGTCGTGCTCGCCACCCTCCTTGATGATTCTCATGCGGCGCTCCTCTGGCGCTTCCTCTTGGCTGACGTTGAGTCCAACCTCTTCGCTATCGGTGTGCTTCGAGTTTGGGGCTTGGACGGTCACGGAGTCGTGTCTTGGTGGGGGCATCTGGACGACGCTGGGGGGCTCGACGCTGTGGTGTTGACGGAGGGCTTTCGACCGGGGTTGGGGCATCGCCTGGTGGTTCCTATGGGTGACCCTCAGGCGGTGCGCATGTTGGGCCCTGAGGTTGCAGGGCGGGACGGCGCGGAGTGGATGGTGGGGGCCAGCCATGCGGTGGATGCGCTCGCACCCTTCCTCTCTGAGGGTGCCCCTGTGCTCCATCGAGACCAGATCTTGATGTGCCTCGAGGCGGTGGTTCCGGGCCCCATGATGCCGGTTCGCCTCGCCACGCAGGCCGACTGGGCCTGGGTCATGGAGGCTGAGCGAGCGGTAAACTTGTCTGATCTCGGCCTGGACCTCAGGGATCGCGGCGAGATCCAATTTGAGCGGAGTGTGCAGGCAAGCATCGCCCAGAAGTCAGAGTGGATTGGAGGAGAGAGAGTCTACCGGGCAAAGGTAGGCACGCTCTGTGAGGAGGGGGCTCAGCTGGGCGGCATCTGGGTCGATCCGCGATTTCGCTCCGGCGGTGTGGGTCAGAAAGCGACCCGTGCGCTCTGCGAGCGTCTCCTCGGGTTGGTTCCTCGGATCACGCTCCATGTCAGTCCCGAGAATGGTGTGGCACGACGGTGCTACGAGGCCGTCGGTTTTCGCGATGCTCGGGCGTTTCGGCTCTGGGTGAGATAGCAGGGCGGCATGGGCAATCGTCGTGCCGGACCTCCAGTCGCTGCATCTGTTCGCCGGGCCGGAGATGAGGTCCTGAGCGCGCTGTTGGCCGACGCATTGGTGATGGACGGTGCCGTTGACCGTGCGACCCATAGCTTTCACTCCTACCCCGCGCGGATGCACCCCGACGCGGCCCGAGCACTCATCGCGGCGTGTCCGGGACCGGTTCATGATCCGTTCTGTGGCGGTGGAACGGTCGTCCTCGAAGGGCTCCTGGCCGGTCGACAGACCACAGGCACAGACCTCAGCCCGATCGCGACGCTGGTGACGCAGGCCCGCACCGCTGACCCCGAGCTCGCGTCACCCATGCGCAGTGCAGCGCGAAAGATCACCGAGGCGGCACGCCTGCGTGTCGATGTGGAGGTGCCGGAGATTGCGGACCGCTGGTTTCAACCTCACGTGGCCCAGGAGCTGGGTCGCATCCGTGATGGCATTGCAGCGGCTCGACCCGAGGTACAGCCCCTGCTCTGGGCCTTGCTCTCCAGCATTGTCGTGAAGTGTAGCTTTCGTAAGAGCGATACTCAGAACCGCCGCGAGCCCCACCACCGAGCGCCGGGAACGACGGCGGTGCTGTTCCACAAGAAGTCCCGAGAGCTCGGGCGCTGGCTGGAGGCGTTGCCGAGCGGCCCGCGCCCCCTGGTGTCCATCGGGGACGCACGCGAAGACACGCCGGCTCATGAATGCGGCTTGGTCCTGACCTCGCCACCCTACCCAGGGGTCTACGATTACCTACCGATGCAGCAGCTTCGTGCCTCTTGGCTAAACATCGATCTGGGCTTTGGAGCGGCGGGTGAGGTGGGCTCGCGGCGAAGCTTCAGGGCCAAGGGCCGAAAGGATGCCTTGAAGCAGTGGCGTAACGATACCGATGCGTGGATCTCCACTCAGGCGGGGTGCCTGCCTTCGGGCGGACGGATGGTGATCGTTGTGGGTGATGGGCTCGTGGGCGACAGGATGGTGGATGCGCTGGGCCCAACGGTCGAGGCCTTCAAGCGAGCAGGGCTTCAGGTGGTGGCGAGAGCCAGTGCGGATCGCCCCGATCACGCTCGGGAGGCGATTCGCATCGAGCACATGGTCATGGCCGAGCGTCCCGGCGCTTAAATCCCACCCGCCCTCGGGCAAAACATGAGACAACAGACAGCGCATGGAGAGCGCGTGTCCTCGAGACTGATCATCAACCCAAGCCATCGCGCGATGGACGAGGCGCTGATGGGTCGGATCGACGGTCTGCTCGCAGCAATGAGCGACGAAGAGCGGACGACCTACCTCGCAGACACCGTCTACCAGGAGCGGCTTCGTTTTGCCCGCGCACCCAATGATGTATCGACCAAAGAGCGCGATCGCGTAGAGAGCCTTGCTCGCGCGCTCAGTGAGGGCGGAGACGCTGCCCGCAGCGCAAGCGCTCGGCTCGTACGAGCCTACAGTCACGAGATCCACAACCGCTTCAGTGAGCGGACCTTTGGGGCAGCCATGCGGCTAGCGCCCGCAGCCTTCAGTGGTCTCCTCTCCTCCTCAGAGGGGACGGGGTGGTCTTGGCCAACATGGGATGGGGCGAAGAGGGTGACGATCCAGGGGCCCGTTGAGCAAATCAGGGCCCTGGCACCGACTCACACCTTGGTCTTTGCCCCGACGCACGTGTCAAACCTCGACAGCCCACTCATTGGCTATGCGCTGCACCTAGCAGGCCTTCCCCCGTGCACCTATGGGGCTGGGCTCAACCTCTTCAGCAATCCCATTATGGGCTTCTTGATGTCCCGTCTGGGCGCATACACCGTTGATCGCCGAAAGACTCACCGGCTCTACAAGGACGTCCTAAAGGCCTACTCGACGGAGCTCATAGCCAGAGGCGCCCACTCGTTGTTCTACCCCGGCGGTACCCGCGCGCGCACAGGCGAGGTGGAGACGACGCTGAAGCGTGGGCTGTTGGGCACAGGAATCGCGGCCTGGCAGGAGGGCCTGCAGGCGGGGCATGCCAGTCCCGAGGTGCTGGTTGTGCCAGTCACGATCAGCTGTTCACTGGTTCTTGAGGCCGAGACGCTCATCGAGGACGCCCTCGCTGCCACAGGGCGTTCGCGGTACATCATTTCTGACGACGAGTTCTCAGAGCCGACGACGGTCTTGCGCTACGTCCGAAGGCTCATGGACCTGGACGCAAGCGTCGTGGTTCGGTTTGGTGCACCGCTCGACTTGGTCGGAAACACTGTCGACGCAGGCGGTGTTTCATTGGACGGAATGGGGCGCTCCTTCGATCGGCGCCGGTATGTCTGTGACCGAAACCTCCGCGTCGTCCGCGACGAGCAGCGCGACCGAGTCTACACCAACCACTTGGCTGCCGCGCTGTGTGCGTCTTATCGCCGAGACACCGTGGTGCTCCCTAGCATGGTGGCTGCGAATGCGGCCTGGCGGTGCCTCGCCGCTCGGCATCCTCACCTCGATACGTATGGCTTGGCCGTTCTCTCGGGGCACGAGCGCTGGGTCGATCGCGATGACTTGGTATTGGCCGTTGAGCAGACAGCCCTTGCAGTGGAGGCCCGCGCCGCAGCGGGTCAGATCCAACACATGCTTCCCTCTGGCCATGATCGCGCCCAGCAGATTCTCTCCGGCGCTGTCGAGGCCTTCTCTGCGTTTCATTCCCGCCGAACGCTCGCATTTGAGGACTGGAGGGTTTTGGTCGATCCGAGGCTCGCCTTGTACTACGGTAATCGCTTGATGGGGCTCACAGAGTCTGTTGCTGCCGTGCGGGGTGGGTCGTGAACGTGGGTATTGTCGGAGGGGGCCAGTGGGGACAAGCCCTCGCCACATTGGTGGCCAGCGCAGGGCACTTGGCGCGCATCGGCACCCGAGGCGGTCGGCCGATCGGGTTCGCCTCGACGCCGAACATTGAGGCGCTGGCGCGGGAGTCCGATCTTCTGATGCTGGCGGTTCCGTCGGACGCCATGGCCGACGCGGTCGATGCGGCGAGACCCGACGCGGGCACCATGGTCTTGATTGCCGGTCGCGGCATGAACACGCGTGAGGGAGGGTGGGTCTCGGATTACATCACGGAGAAGACACCCTGTCGTCGTGTGGGTGCGCTCGCTGGCCCCGCCCTTGCGTCGGAGGTGGTCTCGGGTCGACCGACTGCGCTGCTCGTCGCGAGTCCTTTCGATGAGGTCTGTCGAGCCACTCGAGAGGTTCTGCACTCTGAACACTGCCGCCTGTACACCACGCCTGATCTCAGAGGCGTGGAGCTGGCTGGGGCCATGGTACGCGCGCTTGCTGTGGCGGTGGGTATCGCGGATGGCCTCGACTATGGCTTGGGTGCTCGAGGTGTGATCATCACGCGCGGAATCGCCGAGGCATCCCGTCTCGGGGCGGCACTGGGCGCGGACCCGAGGACCTTCTCGGGGCTCGCAGGGGTCGGTGACCTCGTGAGCTGCGCATCGAGTCAGGGTCACCCTAGTCACGCCGCTGGCCGAAGCTTGGCCCGCGGAGGAGGGATCTCAGAACGCCTCACGGATGAGGTGCGCGCGTTGATTGCGCTCGGCAGGAGCCAAGGCGTCGATCTCCCGCTGACGGACGCGGTCCTGACCATCTCGGAAGGGCACGAGAGCCCGCGCTTAGTGTTTGATGGACTCATGCGGCGCGCCGCACGAAGCGAGTAGAGTCGCTACTTCTTCACGAGAACCAGGGTCGAGAGGAAGTGGACTCCGCCACAGTCGGCGTTGGTCAGTGTGACCTCGCCGTCCGCGCTCGCCGTCACCTCGCCGGCGATGTCCCAGCCGAAGCCGTAGTAATCGCCGGACAGAACCTGGACCGTGTCCCCTGCGCTGATCCCTGAGAGACCGGTCGCGGTGATGCCCCATCCTGGCTCCAGCTCGGTGCTCCAAGGGCCCAAGTACCACAGCCCGACCACTTCTCCGCCGACGTTGTCAAAGGGTAGCCCGGATGCCACGGGGTCGACCTGCACCGACTGAACAATGGTGCCACCATCGTGGCCAAAGGGTGCGTCGTAGCCCTCAGAGTTTGCGGTGATCACGAGGTCTCCCGCCGTCACCAGGGTCTCGCCCGCCACATCCGCCTCGTCGGTGTAGTCGTAGAGGACGATGTCCTGGTCGAGGACGCGATCGGTGCCCGACTCCAGCTCAACAAAGGTAAGCACCTTGACGGTGTGATCCTCAACGTGATGGGCATCAATGGCATAGCAGCCGCCCTCGAGCCCCGTGTAGGACCACTCACCCGATGCATTGGTCGTGGTGGGCTTGCACTGCAGCTTGGTGCAGAGCTGAACCGTCGCATCTGCATAGGGCTGGCCGCTCTCGTCAACAAACACGCCGGAGAGGCTGCTGTTCGCCGGACCGGTGACCTCTCCACAAGGAATCTCCTCGCGCTGGTCCTCGCACTCATCAACGTCCGCATCGGCGTCGGCGTCGGCATCGGCGTCCGCATCGGAATCGGTGTCCGCGTCGGCGTCGGCAGGCGAGACACCCGTGTCCTTCTCATCATCGCTTCCGCATCCAAGGGAGAGGGTGAGCAAGAGCGTGGCGTTGAGCATCGGTCGAAGGGTCATTTCATCTCCAGAAGGTGGGGCAGCGAGGGTTTACGAGGCGTGTCGCTCGACGAGGTCGGCGAGGCGAGGCATGGCCTCAGTGATGTGCTTGACGGCCTGTCCTCGCAGCTTTCCGTACGCCGATTTGAGGACACGCTGTGTGCTCCGCTCGGCCCTGGCGTCCGTGATGGAGAGGAGCGCAGCAGCGATAGCGGAGGCTTGGCCCTGGAAGTGGGTTCGAGCCGGTACCCCTCGCGCCTGTGCATCGGCCCAGAAGGGCTGAATCTGCACGCAGAAGTCGTCGAGCAGTGCGTCAATGCTCTTTGAAATCATCCCCGGAGAGACGCCTTTTACGGCCTTGAAGGCAAGCTTCACCGCCTGACCGGAGAGACCACGCTTGTCGGCGACCTCCGCGTCTAGGAGGCGGGCGGCGTCGTCAACGATGGCCCTTCGCTTGGCTGGGTCTTGAGCGAGGTCTGTAAGTGAGCCCATGGCGTCCTACTTTTTGTCGGTATTTTCGTACCCAGGGCAGCTGGGGACGTAGTTCTTTCCGCCGACCTCTCGTAGCCAGAGCCCGACGTGCATCTTCGCGAAGCAAGAGTATCCGGAAGACTGCCGGTAGGCCCGTTCAAAGCACTCATAGGACCGCTCCCAGTCCCGATCGTTCTGCGTCTTGACGATCATGGTGCCCGGGATCTTGTCGGGTATGTCATCCTTGACGTAGGTCCTCATCCAGAACGGGATGGCGTCGCAGAGCACCAATGCTGCGTTGTCATTGGGGCTCGACTTCAGCACGGCAAGCAGCGCGTCCCGTACCTCTGGACTGGTCTCTTCCTTCAGTGCCTTCTCCCGCAAACACTTCACGGCACTGTCTCGCCGGGTGCCCTTGAAGCTGCGCACGGCCGCCTCGCGCACCTCCGGTGCGTCGTCCTCAAGCATGGCCTTGCACACCATGTCCTGCGCCTTTGACGAGCCCGACTGCTTCACCGCGACCAGTGCGGCCGCACGGACCTTGCCGGAGGCGTCCTCGGTGGCCACCTGGATGAGTGCATCGACGATGGGGCGATCCTTGTGTCCGCCGAGCCCGGAGGCGGCCGCGGCTCGAAGGCCCTCGTCCTCATGACGGAGGAGACCCATCAGGGCATCCTTCTGCTCGTGATCACCGCCGATGGCCTCCGTCGCCCGAATACGGGACTCGATGTCTCCGTCCTGGGTCGCAACCTCAGCCAAGATGGAGCGTGTAGACGGCGCGGCCATCTTCGAGAAAGCCACCACGGCCTCAGTCCTCTTGGACAACGCGGGGTTCTTCACCAGGGCCCCAAAACACTGAGCGATGGTGTCGTCCTTGAGGCCCTCAAGCCCCTCCGCAATCGCGGCATCCCAGCCACCTCCTTCCTCGGGAAGCTGCTCACAAATGCACGCCATGGCGTCGGCTGGCGCCTTGTTCTTCCAGAGCTGCTCTGTCGCGTACCGACGAATTCGGTCCTCGGACATCTCCAGGCCGCGACAGACGGTCGGCCAGGCGCCTCGGGCGGTCGCCTGCTCAATGTCCTTGGTGTCAACGAAATTGGGCGTCATGTCGCAACCCAACAGACTGATAAGAAGCCAGGTCATGGGGTTCTCCTTGGGGGGGGTTACCTATCGTGCCGTCCCCAGAAGCACGAGGCCACCGCCATGACAGCGTCTTTTCACAATTCCTGTCCTGAGGGGGTGTGGAGATGCCGTCGATTAGTCGTGGATAGGAAGAGTGGATACTGCTTTGAGGTCCCATTCGTCGCACTCCGAGTGGTAGACTTGGCATCGCGCTCAGCGAGGCTCGGCGCGGTGGACAGAGAGGGAGAACTATGTCCTACAGGCTGGTCATTCAGCGGCGTGGTCGGCGGCCCCAGGTCTTCCGACTCCTCCAGCCCAGTGTGGTCATCGGTCGGGGCAAGGGCACCGACCTGCTCCTGCCGGACATCTCCGTGAGTCGTCAGCACGCACGGGTAGAGCGAACGCTGGATACGGGCTATCGGCTGGTCGACCTCGGCAGCCAGAATGGCACGAAGGTCAACGGGCGACCGGTTCAGACCTGTGACCTCAGTCCGGGCGACGAGCTTCAGATCGGAAAGTTCTTGCTCACCTTTGAGTTCAAGCCGACACGAAAGGTTGAGGATCCGTCCACGGGGATTGATACCTACAACCTCGATGATGAGCGAACGGGGTTCTTGAAGAAGGTCTCCGCCGTGGATGGCAGTCTCGCGCATGCGACCACAGTGCTCAGTCTAGAGCAGCTGGAGGAAGTGCGACGACAGACTCGAGTCAAGGAGAACGGCAAGGTCGTTCTCGTATCCGGCCGCGATTCATGGAAGGTCGGCGACGGTAGCCTCCGTTTTGGCAAGGGAGGCATCGGCATTGAGGGCACCGGTATCGGTGGTGCGGCGGCGTTCCGCTGGAATGGTGAGGCTCACGAGGTGGTCGTCGAGGGCGGAATGTTCTTCACCGTGAGTGTCAACGGTAAGAAGGTTGAGACCCGTGCGGCCCTCGAGCCCGGCGACCGGGTCGTGCTGGGCAAGACGGTCCTGACCTACGAGGTCTAGCTACATGGTCGCAGCGAGCACTCTATCGAGCGCATCGGCGACCCAGTCAGGACTCATCAGGTCGCGGTATCGGTCGACCCAGGCCTCTGCCGCAGCGACATCGGTGGCCAAGAGTTCCTCGAAGTGCATGGCGATGAGGTCGACCTTTCGAGCCGCGAGGGTGGTGGGGCGAGCCTTGACTCTCGCTTCATCTGCGACGTGAAGCGATGCGGCGTTGAGCACCTTCCCCTTGAGCTGGGCCTGGTAGTGCTCGGCGAGCTTCCCGTCGGACTCCAGCGCTCTGCGGACGGTGTCCTCCCCCCGCCACAGTGCGAGCAACTCGCCGCAGGCTGCGATGGCAGCATCCGCCTGGTCGGGATGGTTCATCTCTCCGGGGATGGCCATGCAGGTGTCGCTGAGGGCGCTTGCCCGCTCGGGCTCCGCTGCCCTCGCCTCCTGAAAGTCTGCGAGCTGCTGAGCCTTGAGGGCCTCTAGCCGTGCTTTCTCGGTGAGCACCGCACGAATCTCGCTGGCCTGTTGCTCAGCGTCCACCGGCAGCAGGCCGCTGCCATCAGCGAGCGTCTCCATGACGGCGTCAAGCTTTGGCCCCTTCACGCTCTCGCAGGCCTTGAGCTGTGCGTTGAGTCGGTCGGTCGCCGTGTGAAGTGAGAAGGGCATCCTGCAGGCCGCGATTTCGTCGGGCGTGCTGCAGGCAAAGAGGGCGGCGCCGACGGCAGCGGCCATACCGTCAATGCCCATGGTCGGCTTGCTCGGGAGCTTCGATGTTGCATCGATGCCCCGCATCATCAAGATCAGCTCACCGCAGTGCGACAAAATCCGTCCACTCGCCTGGGTGGCGTGTGCGCCTGGGTAGCCTTCGATCGTCGGGGCGCAGTCGCGGAGGAAGGCTCGCCGAGCACTCTTTGCATCACGGCTCCACCCATCACTCGGCATGCTTCGACAGGCCTCGACAGCGGCTGCCTCGTAACGGAACAAGGGTGGACATTCGGCGGCTGGGAGTCTGGCGATCCATGCCTTCGAGGCCTCGACACAGTCGTCTACGGGCGCAGCCTGTGCACCGGTCTGAAGCGAGATGAGGGCGAAGCCTAGGGCGAACATCGGGCCTTCATACTCGGTGTATGGCCCTCTTGCCACCGACTCGCGCTATGCTGGCGACGATGCAAACGCTCTCCCTTTCTTTGTTGCTCTTCCTGACGGGATGTCCGCAGCCTCTGCCGTCGGTGTCTCCTCCGGCGGACGAGCCGAGGGCTGAACCGAACCAAGAGGGAGCACCGGCGCCGCCATCAGCACGACCAAGGGTGCGGGGAGGAGCCGGAACCTGGTCAGCGGACGCCCCCTCGGACTCCAGCCCGCGAGCATCCGATGCGGTGTGTGCAGACTGTGACGTGGTCTTGGTCACCATGTGCTCGGTGCGGCGTGATCACGTCGACGTCTACAACGATCGAGGCATTACCCCTGCGCTGAGTGAGCTGGCTTCGGGCGGCTATCACTTCGACACGGCGTACGCCGCCAGCAACTTCACCCTCGCAAGTCTCACGGCCATATTGACGGGCCGATTTGGAAGCTCGACCGGTGTGGTCGGCTGGGACAAGGGCTTGGTCTCGGACGTGCCCACGTTGCCGGAGGTGCTCGGCCTCTATGGGTACGCGACGGGCGGCTTCACCATCAACGCCGCGAGCGGCTTTAGACCCGAGTATGGTCTGGACAAAGGCTTCCAGCACCTCGAGATTATTGAGGCTCCGAGCGACAATCCGGATGGCCGTCAGGAGAGCGGGCCCACCGGCAAGGGCCTCTCGGCTCAGCCGATGGTCTCATGGCTCGAAGAGCAGGCTCCCGATCAGCGAGTTTTCGCAATGTTGCACACACGCACGGCCCACTTTCCGTTTGTGGTTCGTCCGCCTGCACAGGGGGAAGATCCGACGGGGATCTGGGCGGCGCTTTGGGGCGACGATCTCAATCCGCAGGCGACGGCATCTCAACGTCCAGGCGTCTCAGGAGGGACGCGGGTGCAAGGTGTGGGGGTCGACAAGGGTCCGAACGATCTCCGCGAGACGCTGCGCCGCTCGGGGTCGGATGGCCTCAAGGTTTGGCAAGCCCACTACGCCGAGAGCATGACTCGACTCGACCACGACATTCGTGCCGTCATCGATGTGCTGAAGCGCACGGGTCGGTGGGACAAGACGATTCTCATTGCGGTCGCCGATCACGGGGAGTCTCTGGGTGAGCACGGGGAGTTCTTGCACGGCGACAGCTACTTTGATGGCGTTGTCCGGGTTCCTCTTCT
>CAZKOI010000088.1:0-11100 GCA_964554315.1 uncultured Enterobacterales bacterium
TGAGACCCGCGACGCTCAGGGACGCCCGCGACCACGCCCTGATGAGTCTCCCGCCGCACATTGACACGGCAGAGGCGGAGGTGCGCGCTGAGCGTCTGACCTTGGAGTACCTAGAGCGGGTTCAAGATGGGCGGGTTCGTCGCTGGCTCAACACCGAGGGTGAGAGCGTCGTCGTGCGCCCGGCCTGGCGAGAGAAACTCGTGCGCACGCTGGATCCGGTGTCCGACGCGGTGCTTCGTCTGCACTACGGGGATGGAGTGACGATCGAGCAGGTCCATCGAACGGCCGCGATCGATGCTTCAGCACTTGAGGCCGCAAAGGAGGGACTGAGGCTGACCCTTCGGTCGATGCTCGTCGCCGAGGATGTGGGTGAGGCCGTATGGACTGATGCGAAGCTCGACGATGTCCTCGCTCGAGTGGCCAACCTCGCGGCAGCAGGATGTCCATCACCGCTGGAGATCCTCTCAGAGCAGCATCGGCTGCACATTGATGACTGCCCGCGCTGTGCGCGGGCCGTGAGGTTGGTGCGTGGAGGCGTCATCGCCCCCTCCGACCTTCAGGGCAATCCCGATCACGCACGGGCTGAGGAGGTGTTGGTCGGTGCGCTCATCCTGCACCCCGAGGCTCGAAGGGTCCGAAAACGGCTCGAGCGTGCCATGGGAGAGGGGGTCGTCCGGGCCGGGCCGGATGTCTGGCTCATGAGCCGGGACGAGCTCGCTCGAGTGGGGCCCAGCCTGGTAGCAATGGTCGGTGATGGCGTGCTGCCTCGTCATCACCTGCGAGGTGCTGTGGTCCGAGGACCGGGGCGATGGTCGGGGCCCGTCCTTCTCGGGCCGACTGCGCTGGAGGCCATTGCATCGGCTCGAGGCCGCCCATGGTCTGAGATTGACACGCTTGGCGAGCTGCCACCTCCCCGACCTGCACCACCCGCGGCCACACGCTGGTGGGTCTCAGCGGCCTTGCTCATTGCCTTGACCGCCTTCGTTGGATTCGAGACCTTCAAGGAGCAGCCGCATCGGCCAGAAGTCCCGCTTGATGCTCAGTTCACCGCTGCAGAGGACGGCTGGGAGATCGTCTTTGATATCGACGATTTCGCCGTGCTTGACATTGTCTCACTGGGTGAAAATGGCCTCTCTATCGCCCACGGCAGCGTACGGGCGGAGCGTGGACAGTGGGCTACGGGCGGAGGTCGGTACCAAGTGTACGTGCCTGACGCCTACGTGGCCTTGGTCGGTTCGGCGAACGGACTCGATGATCTAGAGGGCCTGATCGAGCGGGCTCGCGTCAGCCCCACCCCATGGCAAACCCTCGAGACGACCCTTCTCCTCGCCCATCCGACAGTGGCGTGGGTAGGCTCCCCTGCGATAGTCCATACTGAAGACCCCCCCGGCAATGCCCCCGAGGCTCAGCCATAGGACAAGAACCCATGCGCGTGACCCCCCTCGACATCATCCAAAAACAGTTCACTGCTAATCGGCGGGGCTACGAGCCTGATGAGGTACGAGCCTTCCTCGAGGAAGTTCGCGAGACCATGGAGGATTTGTTGAAGGAAAACCAACGCCTTCGGGAGCAGATGGCTCGATTCGAGGCGGAGATAGCGGAACTTCGTAGCGAGGAGCACGAGGTGAAGGAGACGCTTCAGCTGGCTCGACAGGTGAAGGAAGAGATGGCACGCACGGCGCGTCGGGAGAGCGATGTTGTCCTCGGTGAGGCCCGCCTCGAGGCGGAAAAGATCATCATGGCGGCTTCGGATGAGCGAAAGGACATTCAAGGTGAGTTGGTCGGCCTCCGTGCTCAGCGCGCCCAGCTTCTTGGCGAAATGAGAGGAATCATCGAGACGCACATTAGGCTCCTCAATGATCTCGAGGCCGAGGCCCCAGCCGCGCGATGAGCCGGCGCCGGGGGGTCGATATGGGCCCCAAGGTCGATCTGCACTGCCACAGCTGGGCATCAGACGGCCTGCTTCCTGCGGACGAGATCATGGCGCGCGCAGCCAGCGCCGGCTTGGCGGCCTTGGCCGTCACCGACCACGACTTACCGCCTGTGCTCACGCCCGGCGTGCACACCGTCGGTGACGCCTCCATACGAATCATCGCAGGCGTCGAACTGTCGACCATGCATGAGGGTCGGGAGCTCCATCTTCTCGTGTACTTTCCGGACGAGATGCCCGATGACTTTGTCCGCTGGTGCCGAGACAGGGCTCGCTGGCGTGCCGCGTGGTTTGACACTTGTGCCGAGGTCCTTGGCTTGGAGGGAATTCGGGCCGATGCTGCGGCCCACAGGGGCGAGCGCACGCTGACGAGACTGCACCTCGCGCGTGCTGTGGTCGATAGTGGCCTCAGCCGGAGTCTTCGAGAGGCCTTTGATGCCCATGTCGGACACCACTCGGCGCAGATTCCATCGCTCAATCTTGCGTTCTTGGATGCGCTCGAGGTGGCCAAGCGCGCGGGTGGCTGGACCTCTTGGGCTCACCCTCCTCCCGCTCTCGCAGAGGCTTGGGTGTCCGAGTTTTCATCCGCAGGGCTCGACGCGCTTGAGTCTCATCGACCCGTCAAGTCAGGGCGCGTTCGACTCGCAGCGCTCGCCGCAAAGCACGGATTGGGCATCACAGGCGGCAGTGACTGGCACGGATGGGAGAAGCGAAAGATGGGCTCGTTTCGGGTCCCGGCTCGGACACTTCACCGAACGGATCGGGCGCTATCTTTGCTGCATTGATGGGGTTGCCGGTGTGCAGCCGGACACATAGGAGGAGAGACCCAATCATGACAGGAGACATCATGTCCAAGACCCAAGGATTCTTTTCTGAGTACCTCCCCAACAAGATCGCCACCAAGCCTGGCTTGGTCGAGGAGATGGGCGCTGTCATTGTCTTCGACATCGACGGTGCTGGCGGCTGGACTGTCGACCTGAAGGACGCTCCCGGAGGCGTTTCGGAAGGCATCGTGGCTGGCGCGGACTGCACCGTAAGCTGCTCCGCCGACACCTTTGAGAAAGTTCTCACCAACCCCAACTCCGCGATGATGCTCTTCGCGACCGGTAAGCTGAAGGTCTCCAACATGCAGATCGGCATGAAGCTCGGGAAGGTCATGGGCTAAGGGGTCGCGGGCTCACCCGGCATCCCCATTTCAGGGCGATGGGGTGAGCCTTCAGCGACGGCGTCGGGCGAGCCAGGTCCAGACGGCCCCGCCCATAGCCAGGGCCGGCAGCAGCAGGACGCTCACCAGCCACACCAAGAGGCCTTGGATGGTGGTCATGGTGAACGTTCCCTTGGCGGCCGCGTTCGGTCGAATGCTGACCTGATCCTCCTCGCCCACGAGCCACGCGATGGTGTTGGGAAGCAGGTCGAAGTTACTGGCTTGGTCCAGGAGCTCGTTGCTGGCGAAGTCGGAGTCGCCGAAGACCACGACCTTTCCACCCGACTTACCCTCTGAGACAGCCGCTAGGCCGAGACGTCCCATCGGGTCTTCGCCTTCATCGGGCTGTGGCAGGGTCAGGCCATCGAGGGTGGTCTCTGCCCACGCGTAGTCACTGGTGAGCAAGAGTTCACCCACGTCAAAGTCCTCCAGCGGCGGCTGCAAGGCTTGGACCGTGCGTGCGACCCGAAGCAAGACCATGCCAATGATGGGCTCGGTAATCGGGTGGTCCGTCATCTGGTTTTGGCCGATCACAAGGTTGGAGGCATCGCCCCCCATGACTTGGTAGTTGGGGTTGGCCTCGAGGACGATGTTCTCGCCGACATCCAGCCCGTACTGCGCCATGTGGACAGCGAGGCCTGGGGAGTGCCCTGGCTCAAGGAGCAAGAGCATGGAGCCGCCTCGCTGGTTGAAGGCCTCCAGCTGAGCCCGCTCGGCCGCCATGAAGTCCACGCGGGGATCAGGCACGAACAAGAGGTCGCACTCCTCCGGTACAGCGCCAAGCCGGAGAAGGTTGATCGGCTTGAATGTGTAGTTCTGGCGCTCGAGCTTGCTCGCGACGGCGGAGATCGCAGCGGGATTCATGTCGTCATCCACACTCAGCTCACCATGGCCTTCAGTGATGCAGATGATGTGCTCCCGCGCAGAAGTCAGCCGTATCAAGGCGTTGGTGACGGCCTCCTCGTCCATCTTCGCCTCGAGACGCTGTGTCCGTTCCCCTGACTCAAAGATGACGGTGCCCATCGGGCTGTCGACTTGGTCTCGATCGGCGAGCGCAGGATCGAGGGCGGGATCGATCACGCGCAGTGTGAGTCGCGGCGTGTGGCCTTGATAGCCTGCGATCAGATCGAGAAACGCCGACTTCTCCACCGACTCGCCGCCGAAGTAAGCGCGGATCTCAACAGGGTCTTCAAGCCCTTGGAGAACCGCGACGGTCTGGGGTGAGATGCTGTACCGCTCCGCCGAGGTCAGATCCCATCGCGTATCGTGCTTTGTGGCCACGATGTTCGCGCCGAAAGCGAAGGCGGTAATCAAGACGACCAAGCCCATCGAGAGCCCCGACTGCTGAGTGCTGCGCGCCCCGAGAACCGCACGTAGGCGGGTCCGGTCGGCCACGAGCCAAGCCAATGTCATCGCCGCGCTCAGTCCGCCGGCGATGAGGAGGCCTACCGGCAGCATGCCGTTGTCGTAGGTGGAGGCGGCAAGACCGCACCCCACGAGACCGACGACCCCCAGTCCACCGCCAATCCATGCCTTCTCTTTCATCGCCATCGGTACGCCTCAACACGCTGCGTGGTGGCGAAGAGAAAGGTTCCGACGAAGGTCACGAAGTACACCACGTCGGAGAGGTGAAGAAGTCCCTTCAGGAGTTGGTCGAGGTGGCTGAGCATGGAGATACCCGCGAGAACAGGTCCGATGCCGTCTCCTGCAAAGGCCTCCGCCCAGCTGAGCACCCAGAGCACCAAGAGCAAGGCGAACCCCGTCACGAGCGCAACGATTTGATTCTCCGTCATCGCGCTCGTGAGGAGCCCCACCGACAGGAAGCTTGATGCGAGCAAGAGCGCCGACAGGTAGCAGCTCACCAACATGCCGGTATCGGGAGAACCGAGCCAGTACAGCATCGCCGTCAGCGGAAGGGTGGAGGCGAGCATGATGGCGACAAAGCCCATCGCGCCCAGGAACTTGCCCATCACGATCTGCCCGGAGCTAACCGGCGATGACAGGAGCAATTCGAGCGATCTGTTGGCTCGATCCTCCGCGAAGAGGCGCATGGAGATGGCCGGACTGAGCATCAGCAGGACGACGGAAGTGTTCGCGAAGAACGGCTGCACCAGCCAATCGTTGAGGTTGATTTGCTCGGCGACGTACGGGTTGTAGGTTGCCGTCGTTGCCTGGACTGAGAACTCGGTCGCCATCATCGCGAAGAAGAAACCCGAGATCGATGCGAAGGCTGTCAGACAGAGCCAGCCGACGGGTGTGGCGAAGAAGGCCGACACCTCTCGACGCGCGATCGCGAAGACGGCCCTCACGCGGACTCGCCGATGAGTCGAAGGTAGATGTCCTCCAGCCCCTCGGACTGCGTGAACTCGAGCAAGCCAAACTCGGCGGCGATGTGGGCCACTCGCTCCCGCACGTCGTCGCTTGTCTTCACGAGAACGATGCCTTCCTTGGTCTCGCGGGCTTCGACCACGCCGGGCTCTTGGCGAAGTCGGTCCAAGAGTTCGCCGCTCAGTCGGCTCACCTGAACGCGCAACACGGAGCCCGTCGTGCGCAGAGAGGCGATGGTGTCTTGTGCCACGACGCGACCCCCGCTGATGATGACGACCTCGTCACAGAGCGCTTCGACCTCCGCCAGCACGTGGGTAGAGAGGATGACCGTGCGGTTTTGGTCACGAGCGAGGACGCGCAGGAGCTCTCGGAGCTCCCGCCGCTGGGCCGGATCAAGCCCACTCGTCGGTTCATCCAAGACAAGGACACTGGGAGAGTGAATCAGGGCCTGAGCAAGGCCGACCCGCTGCTGGTATCCCTTTGAGAGGTGCCCGATGATGCGCTCAGAGGCGGGCCGCCCACCGACGTCTCGGTCGAGGCCCACGGTATGGATGACTGCGTCGGTTGCGCGGGTCGCGTCCTTGACGCCCTTGACGATCGCCGTAAAATTTAAGAAGTCACGCACCACCATGTGGCGGTAGAGCGGGGGGGTCTCGGGAAGATAGCCAATGGACCTCTTCACGGCGGCCGGTGCCAAAGCAACGTCCTCTCCGTTGATGGTCGCCCGACCTCGCGTGGCGCCTATGCAGCCGCACAAGATGCGCATCGTCGTGGTCTTTCCTGCCCCGTTTGGCCCGAGCAGGCCGACCACGGCACCCGATGGCACGGCGAAGGTGACGTCGGAAATCGCCTCCACGGTGCCGTAGTTTTTGCTCAGTTTTTCGACTTGGATCATGGTCGAAAGCCCGGGGTCTTTGAGGGAGGGAACAGAGGCGGCTTAGCGCGACCGTCGATCTCGTCAAGTTGTGTGCTTGCAGACCGGCTTCAACTGACGCTACGCTGTGGGACGATCCTTTGGGAGACACACTATGTTCCACGCGCGAGGCTTACTCTTTGCCGTCCCTTTCGTTGTCGCTTGTAGTAGCAAGTGGAGCTTTGAGGATGGTGACGGTGACGGCGTCTCTCCCGCGGAGGGTGACTGCTGGGACCAGGTCGAGGGTCCCGAGGGTACTGGACTCAAGGGCAGCGACATCGGGCCCAACGCGGTCGAGACCTGGTACGACGGCTTCGACCAGAACTGCAATGGCGACGACGACTATGATGCGGACGGCGACGGGTTCGTGCCCACAGAGTTTGTCGGGCTCGGGACGGCCGGAGTCGAGGGGTCCGGATATCTCCCCGGTGGAGACTGCTGGGACTCGAGCGAGGGGCCGGAGGAGGCCGCGCTCGGCGGGGCCGAAATCTACCCGGGCGCACCGGACGCCTGGTACGACGGGCTGGACAGCAACTGTGCCGGTGATGATGACTTTGACCAGGACGGCGATGGGTTTGCGTCTCAAGCCTACGCGGGCGAGTACCGGCCCACGGTGCTGGCCGAAGGGCCGACACTGGCGACCACGGACTGCGAGGATGCCGAAGCCCTGGAGGGCCAACGCGATGGTGTCGCGGTGGTCGTATCCGCGGAGGACATCAATCCAGGCGCGGAGGAGGTTTGGTACGACGGTATCGACCAGGACTGCGGTGGCGAGAATGACTTCGACCAGGACGGGGATGGACAAGATTCGTCGGCTCACCCGGATGCATCCGGTGCCTTCGGAACGGATTGTTTCGACGGCGACATCGATGACGTGCTGCCGATGGAGCCGAGGCTGGAGGATGTCTTTGTCTTCTTGGAGATGTCCAACGATGAGGTCCTAGACCGTCTCGGGCTGAGCGCGGCAGACATCTATTCCGGTGCGCCCGACGCTCTCTACGATGCGCTTGACGCGGACTGCGGAGGTGTTGAAGGGCAAGACTGCGATGGCGACGGCGACGGATTTCAGAGCACAGCAAGCGGGCCTCCAACCTGCGCGGACTGGAGTCCGGATGCTGAGGACGGACGCGACGTTGAGCTCTACCAAGGCCTGTGCCAAACCGCGCTCTGCGAGAACGATGACTGCGACGATGAGGACGCCACGGCCTACCCTGACCCGAGCGTCCCGGAGATTTTCTACAACGGAATCGACGAGGACTGCGACTTCTCGACGGGTGATGGTGACGCCGACGGCGATGGGTTCTGGGCGCTCGACTATGACTCCCGTGCCCCCGACTCGCCGCTCAGTCCCGGGGTCGGTGAAGGCGGAGACTGCAACGACGACAACGCCGCTCAGAATCCCCACCCCGACACGGTTGAGATCTGGTACGACGGCATCGATCAGGACTGCGGCCGCGACGACGACTTCGATCAAGACGGCGATAACTATGTCCCGACGGAGTACGAGGATGCCATCACATGGTACGTGCTCGGTCTGGTCGAAGCTGAGATCGATGAGCCCCGGCTTGGTGGAAACGACTGCGACGACACGGACAGCCGCGTGAACCCCGCTCCGTCCACTAATGAGGACTGTGCGACGCCGTACGACGATGACTGCGACACGGACACGAACGATGCCGATGCAGAGGACTGCACGCCACACTTCGCCGATCGAGACGGCGACGGCTGGGGCAAGATCGGTGACTCGACCTGCTACTGTGAGCCCCGCGATGAGTACGTGATCGAGAAGGCTGAGGGTGAAGACGGACGGGACTGTGATGATGAGTCCGCGACCACGTTCCCCGGGGCAGCCTCCATCGACTCGGGCTCTGAGTGCATGAAGGACGATGACGGGGACGACTACGGCGATTTAGCCCCCCCTCCGGGTGTGGCAGCAGGCACGGACTGCGATGACACCCGGGCGGCCGTCAACCCCGCACCGACCACCAACGAAGACTGTGCCACGGACTATGACGACGACTGCGACGGGGACACCAACGATCGAGATGCCGACAACGGCACGACCTTTTACGCCGACGTGGACGACGATGACTTCGGCGACCCGGGGGACCCCCGCGTTTACTGCGAGCCTCTAGGGGTCTACAACGAGCTGGACTCGGACGACTGCAACGACGATGACCCTTTGGTCAACCCTTCGGTGAACGAGAACTGTGACACATCCTACGACGATGATTGCGATGGAGACACGAACGATCGAGATCCCGACAACAGCACGACCTACTTTGCCGACGTAGACGAGGACGGCTTCGGCGACCCGGACGACAGCCGAGAGTACTGCGCACCCTCGGGCGTCTACAATGAGCTGGACTCGGACGACTGCGACGATAGCCGTGCGGGAGTCAATCCATCGGTCAACGAGGACTGTCTGACGTCGTACGACGATGACTGCGACGGGGACACGAACGATCGAGATCCCGACAACAGCACGACCTACTTTGCCGACGTGGACGAGGACGGCTTCGGCGACCCCGGGGACTCTCGCGAGTACTGCGATCCGCTGGGTATCTACAACGAGCTGGACTCGGACGACTGCAATGACGACGATCCCTTGGTCAATCCGTCGGTGAACGAGAACTGCGACACGTCCTATGACGATGATTGCGACGGCGACACGAACGATCGGGATCCGGACAACGCCACCACCTACTATGCCGACGTGGACGAGGATGGCTTCGGCGACCCCGGCGACCCCCGCCTCTATTGTGCCCCGTCGGGCGTCTACAATGAACTGGACGCCGATGACTGCGATGACACACGGGCGTCGGTGAACCCGGACGCGCTGGAGGACTGCTCGACCCCGTACGACGACGACTGCGACGGTGACACCAACGACCGCGATGCAGAGAGCAGCCTCATCTTCTATGCGGACCGTGACGGTGACGGGTACGGCGATCCCGACGATGGCCGCGCCTACTGTGCGCCTCGAGGGGTGTTCAGCGAGCTGGACTCCGACGACTGCGATGACGGTCGGTCTGCGGTCAACCCTGCGGCGAGTGAGACCTGCGCGACGTCCTACGACGACGACTGTGACGGAGACACCAACGACCTCGGTGCGCTCGGTGGCACGACCTTCTACGCAGATGTGGACGACGATGGCTTCGGCGACCCCGACGATCCTCGGGTCTACTGTGTTGCGCTGGGTGTCTATGACCAGACCAACAATGACGACTGCGACGATACCCGGGCGGCGGTCAGTCCGGCGGGGACAGAGACGTGCTCCACGCCGTACGATGATGACTGTGACGGCGACAACAACGATGAAGGCGCGGTGGGAGCGCTGGTCTGGTACGCGGATGTAGACGGTGACGGCTACGGCAACCCCGGAGACTCGCGCCTCTACTGCGAGGCCGAGGGCATCTACAACGAGTCAGACAACCTCGATTGCGACGACGCCGACCCCACCATCTACACGGGGGCGACCGAGAGCTGCGACCTCATCGATAGCGACTGTGACGGCAGCCTTGTGGATGGCGGTGTCTCCGATATCGACGATGACGGCCTTCCAGACTGTGCGGACGATGACGCCGACGGCGACGGGTACACCAGTCCAACGGACTGCGACGATACCCGGGCCGGCGTAAACCCTGCGGCGACGGAGACGTGCGCGACATCCTACGACGACGACTGTGATGGTGACGAGAACGACGAAGGCGCGACCGGGTCCACGAGGTGGTACGCGGATCGAGACGGCGACGACTTTGGCGACCCCGCGGACTCCAAGTTCTACTGTGACCCTCGGGGTGTCTACAACGAGGCTGACAACCTCGACTGTGACGACGATGACCCGACCATCTACACGGGCGCGCCGGAGAGCTGTGACCTCATCGACAGCGACTGTGACGGGAGCCTCTTGGACGACGGAGTGTCCGACATCGATGATGACGGCCTCCCGGACTGTGCGGACGATGACGCCGACGGCGACGGGTACACGAGCTCGGCGGACTGCGACGACACCCGGTCCAGCGTCAACCCTGGCGCCACCGAGACCTGTGCAACGGCCTACGACGACGACTGCGACGGTGACGACAACGATGAGGGCGCGACTGGATCGTCGAGGTGGTACGCGGACCGCGATGAGGACGACTACGGCGACGCGACGGATTCGAAGTTCTACTGCGATCCGAAGGGCGTCTACAACGAAGCGGACGACGACGACTGTGATGACGATGATGCCACCGTGTACCCGGGGGCAGCCGAGGAGTGTGACCTCATCGACAGCGACTGTGATGGAAGCCTCACGGATGACCGGGTTGACGACACCGACCGCGACGGCATCCCGGACTGTGTGGATGATGACGCGGATGGGGATGGCTACACCACGGATGTGGACTGTGACGACACCGACGAAGACATCAACCCTGGGGCCTCTGACACGGACTCCACGGAGGGTGTCGACGATGACTGTGACGGCTACATCGACGAGGACTCCGTGGTGACGGAGCTCAGCTCCGGGGCTGTCCTTATCTTTACGGAGGCCCAGGTCAATCCGCACTCGGGCAGCGAGACCGAGCAGTCAAGAGAGTGGTTCGAGGTCACCAATGTGAGCGGCCTGAACCTCTACCTCGACGGCTGGACGTTCGAGAACTGCAACCCGTCAACGAGCTCATGCGTGTCTTTCCAGGTTGAGCCTGGCTCGGGTGTGGTGGCTGGCCCCGGGGATGTCTT
>CAZKOI010000089.1:0-11070 GCA_964554315.1 uncultured Enterobacterales bacterium
GCCCAACCAGCCGCCTTCTTGTGGGATCGTGTCGCCCGAGTCGGGCAGCGGTGGCGGTACGGGAATGGCGAGCATGTTTATCGGGGTCGTTGATGATGCCGACATTGGGCCAGAACCGCTGGATGTGTCTTGGGCGAGCAACCTAGACGGAATGCTTGGCTCCAGCACGCCCGATTCTGAAGGTAACGTCGCCCTGTCCGTCTCCAGCTTGACCGTGGGTACGCACACCGTGAGCCTCTCGGTGACCGATGAGGTGGGCGCTCTTTGCGTGGATGACATCGTGTTTGTCGTCGGTCGGCCGCCCGCGGTGGCGATCGCCAGCCCGGCGGATGGGAGTGTCGTCAACGCCGGGGTGGTCGTGACCTTTCTGGGAACAGCAAGCGACCCCGATGAGCCCGAGACAGCGCTGTCTGTCGAGTGGTCATCGGACATCGATGGCGTGATTGCTTCGGGGTCTCCAGATTCTTCCGGGCTCACGCTGGCGACCACCGGGGACCTCGCCATCGGGACGCACACCGTGACCCTCACAGCCACAGACTCCCTCGGCTTGGTGTCGACGGCGGTGACTGTCTTTCGGGTGAACGCGCTCCCGACCACTCCATCGATCCGCATCAGTCCAGACCCGGCTCGGACCACCGATACCTTGAGCGTGGACATTGATGTTCCCAGCGTCGATGTGGAGGGCGAGGCCATTACCTACCGGACCGAGTGGTTTCTCGATGGCGTCTTGGTGAGCGAGTCTGGCACCGTTCCTCCATCGGACACGGCCAAGCATCAACGCTGGGAGGTTCGCCTCACGCCGACCGACGGATACGGGGAGGGCGTGGGCGGCGTTGCTAGCCGAACCATTCTCAACACCGTGCCGGTGGTCGAAGACGTTCGCATCGGCCCTGAAGACGTCTTCACGAACACGCTCGCAGCGACGGAGATCGAGGCCACCGACCCGGATGGAGACACGCTCTACTTTTCCCACGCTTGGGTGGTCAACGGCAGCGCCGTCGGTGACTCGGGCTCGTCTCTTGATGGGGCGGATCACTTCGACAAGCACGACGTGATCCAAGTATCGGTCACGCCGTCGGACGATGACGAGGTGGGCGTGCTCGTCGAGGCATCGGCTGTGGTGGTGCAGAACTCGCCGCCTACAGCGCCGCTCATCTCTATCGCTCCCGAAGGACCCGTGGGGGGTATGGACGTGCTGCAGTGCAGCATCGATGGCCCGGGGGAGGATGCCGATGGCGACCCCGTCCTCTATGCACTCTCTTGGGAGCGGGATGGCGATCCGTACCCGGACGTTGGCCCTGAAGACACGGGTTTGGCCTGGGTGGGGCCGCTGACCGATGATTGGACCGACGACACGGTGCCGGCAGAAGATTCCCACCCTGACGAAGCCTGGACCTGCTCGGTCACCAGCTGGGATGACGAAGGGCCAGGCGACGAGGCGACGGCCAGCGTGCTGCTCTCAGCACCACCCCCTGGCTGTGGAGACGGCATCCTCCAGCCGGGTGAGGAGTACGATCCTGCACCGGGACCGTACCTGAATGTCTCGGTGGACCCCGACACCTGCCGATGGGACTTCTCCGAAGTGGAGCAACTTTATTGCTTTGGCTTCTGCAGCTGGGCCGGCCCACCGGGCTGCGATGACGCGGACGCGGATGTCTTGTGCAAGCTCATCACGGACAACCCCGACTCTGAGGCCATCAGCTACACCATCACTGCCCCGCTCTCGGAGCCCGGCTTCCCGGGCATCTACTGCGGATTCGGTGACTTGCTCTACACGGACAGGGGCGTTCCAGATGTGGGCTGGATGGATGAGTCTATGGCCGCACACCACGGAGGGGGCGGAGAGGTTGTCGCGTTTCCGGACTGCACCGACCCCTAAAACAAGGCTAAACTTCCGTCGTGAGAGCGGAACTCGTCATCACCGCCGCATTCGCGGTGGGCTGCCAAGAAGACCCCAAGGCGGAGTGCCGAGAGGGGTTTGCTGAAGCGGCGGATGGTGCCTGCGTTCCCACCACGCCCGGTACGATCGAGCGGGTCAGCCTTGGCCCCGAGCCCTTGCTGACACAGGACACCGCCCAGGCCTCGGTGGTGCTCTCGACCGGACCCGTCGAGGAAGGGCTTCCCTATGCGGACTATCCCGTGCGATATCGATGGTTTGTTGATGGCGTCGAGTCTTCAGGCACGGCGGATCATCTCCACGGGTGGAAGTACTTTGAGAAGGGCGAGACGCTCAGTGTGTTGGTGGAGCCGCTTGAGGGGGGAATGGGCTTCTGGTCGAACAGCGTCACCGTCGGCAACACGCCGCCCCCAGCCCCCGGTGTAGAGGTGTACCCGGACCTGCCCTATGCCGGGGTGGACACGCTCCGGTGTTCGGTCACCGGGGTCGGTGACTTCGACGGCGACAGCATCACGTACCGCATCGAGTGGACTCGAGACGGCGTGGCTTGGTCGGCGAGTCCTCCACCTCCATCGGATGACGGCGGCGATCCCCCCGACTGGGACACGGGGGACCTTCCCCCAGAGCCCCCTCCCGATCCGAGCGAGGTCCCAGCGAGTGTGATTCAGTCTGGAGAGCAGTGGACCTGTCATGTCTCAGCATTCGATGGGACGGACTGGTCCAGGACAGTCACGGCGTCGGTGTCCATCCATGGAGACTTCACCGGCTGGGACTCATCGACCTTTGACTTGGCCGACTCCGACTACATCTTCCTCGGCGAGCGGCCGGGCGATGTTGCGGGGGCCAGCCTAAGTTGGGTCGGGGATGTCGACGCCGATGGCTTGGGCGACTTTGTGGTTCCGGCATACTTCAACGATGACTCAGCGGAAGATGCGGGGAAGGTCTATTTGGTTCGCGGTCAGGACTTGGACGCGGGCCCCGGGGTCTACTCCCTGGCGGACATGCCGTTCTCGTTTACGGGGCAGACCGCCACGGAAGAGGCGGGCCACGCCACTGGACCGGCGGGCGACGTGGACGGCGACGGGCGCGATGACTTTCTCATCTGTGGCTACCGTAACGACGATCCCTTCACGGATGTGGGACGGGTCTACCTCATCACGGCTGACAGCCTCGCGGAGCCCGGGGTGATGAGCACCGCCGACGCTGCCGTCACGTTCATTGGTGAGGCGGAGAACAACCGCCTCGGACATGCCGTAGGGACGGCCGGGGACATGGACGGGGACGGCCTGCCGGAGCTGCTCATGGGTGCGTACGGTCACGCGGCGATGGGCTTGGACTCCGGCAAGACCTACATCGTGCCCGGTGCATCACTGGTCATGGGAGAGGACGTCTACGTCGGCACCCAGCAGTACATGTACCTCGGCGAGGCAGAAGACGATGCGTCGGGGCATGCCTTGCGGGGCGCAGGCGACGTGGACGGCGATGGGCTGCAGGATGTGGTGGTTGGCGCACGGAGGAATGATACCGGCGCGTTTGATGGCGGTAAGGGCTGCGTCATCTGGGCGGGAGCCTCGGGTCAGTGGGTGCTCTGGGGTCACTCGCCGATGCCGACCACGCGGTCTATGGCGAGGTGGAGGAGGGGTGGCTCGGCTATCAGGCCACGGGCGTAGAGGATGTCGACGGCGATGGGCTGGATGACATCATGTTCGGAGCGCACTACTCAGACTACCAGCGCGGGCGGGTCTATCTCATCTACGGGTCGACCCTCGAGGAACCGCTCATGTCTGCCGAGGAGTCGGATGTGCAGTTTCAAGGTGAGATGTGGTCAGACCAGGCGGGGCGGTCCATCGCTCCAGCCGGGGACGTGGACGGGGATGGACGCGGCGACATCTTGATCGGTGCCCGAAACGCCGGCGACAGAATCGGCCGAGCATTCCTCATGTTCGCGACCTCCATCGAGACGGGGATTGTCTCGGTGAGTGACGCCGACCTCCGGTTTATCGGCGAAGAGCGCTTGGATGAAGCCGGGTATACGGTAAGCTCGGCGGGCGACGTCAACGGCGACGGACTGGACGACGTTCTCGTTGGAGCCTGGGAGGGTGACTTTGACGGCGAGGCCTCGGGTACGGGTCGCGCCTACCTCAACTTGGCACCGAGCGAGTGAGCGTGAGAGCGACCACGCTGGCTTGGGTGATGGGATGCGGCGCAGCGTCGAAGTCCCCCTGTCTGGAGGGCTATGTACGCGACCACATGGACCACTGTGTGCCTGCTTCGGAGGACACCGGGGCCACGACCAACACCCCACCATCTGCGCCTGGCCTCTCCACAGACCCGCTGAGACCGCGCGCTCGAGCCGCTGACCTCACCTGCACAGTGAGCTCGGCGTCGGTTGATCTCGAGGGGGACGAGGTGACCTATGAGTTTCGCTGGAGCAGCGATGACGGAGAAGCCGTTGAGGGGCCCGTCGTTGACGGCGAACGGCTCGCTGAAGGCGCTCGCTGGACCTGTGTGGTCACGCCGGACGACGGACGCACAGAGGGACCTTCTGGTGAGATCTCCGTCGAAATCGGTGCACCACCTTCGCCGTGGTCGGCCCATGAAGCATCTCTTGCCTCCGCCGACTACATCCTGACGGGTGAGGGGGGTAACGACGGCGCTGGGGGCTACGTGGCGCGCGGAGGAGACGTCGACGGCGATGGCAAGGATGACGTCCTGATAGGGGCTTACTGGAACGACGAGGGCGGTCGCAACGCTGGAAAGGCCTACTTGGTACTGGGAAAGAGCTTGGGCGCCACCCAGCACATCCCGCTGGCGAACGCCGACTGGCACTTCGTGGGGGAAGAGGGCATCCGAGACGATGGCACGGAGCCGGACTGTGAGCCTTCAGACCACGGGGCGAATGACGCACCCGATCTCTGTGGTGGAGACTGGACGGCGCACTCGGTGAACACGGCTGGGGACGTCGACGGCGACGGCCTGGACGATATCCTGGTGTGCGCATACCGGTCCGATGATCCGAGCTACGACGCTGGCAAGGCTTTCTTGGTCCGTGCATCCAGTCTGAGCGGAGGGTCGGGGACGCTCGATCTCGCGGATGCGGATGTCCACTTCCTCGGCGAGGCGAGCCTCGATCGAATGAGTCACTCCATCACCTCTGCAGGGGATGTCGACGGTGACGGCCTGCAGGACGTCATGATGGGGGCCTACGGAAACAGCGAGGTCGCATTGAACGCCGGCAAGGCCTATGTCTTTCTGGCAACCAGCCTCGACGGGGCGGACCGGCTCTCGGTCTCCGCAGCAGACTTCAGCCTCCTGGGCGAGGCGGAGGGTGACCAGGCCGGGTACATCACCTCTCCGGGCATGGACATGGACGGAGATGGGCTCGGAGACATGCTCGTGGCGTCCCTCCGAAACAAAGACGGCGGCTCCGGTCTCGCCCCGTCGGGAGAGGACGGCGCGGGTAAGATCTATGTCGTGATGGCGAGTGAACTTCCCGAGGTCGGCGGGGTGATGAGCCTCAGCGATGTTGAACGGAGCTGGATGGGACAGGCGGGTGGTGATGCCGTGGGGTACGGCACTCACGGGATCGGCGATGTGGATGGTGACGGGCTCGGGGACTTCATCACGGGCGCGTTCGGAAATGACGACGCTGCGGAGAATGCCGGCAAGGTCCATGTGGTGACGGCGGCCTCGATGGCGACCCCCGGCCGACGATCTCTGGTGGCGGCGGACTACGGCTTCTTGGGAGAGGGCGAAGAACAGTGGGCAGGCTTCGCCGCTGCTCCTGCGGGTGACGTGGATGCAGACGGGGTGCCCGACGTCTTGATGGGCGCCTTCCGATTCTCGCTCCCGGCGCTCCCTCGTATTGACGCTGGAAAGGCCTATCTGGTGCGCATGGGCGAACTGGCTGGGGCCGGAACCTACAGCCTCGCGGACGCGCACGCGAGCTGGATTGGTCCGCAAGAGGGGGATGTGGCGGGCTACAAGGTGACCGGTGCAGGCGACGTCAACGGCGATGGGCTCGCCGACATTCTCATCGGCGGGTGGCAGGGCGATCAGCCCGCTGCACCGGGCCAGGCGTGGATCGTCCTCAATCCCTGAATCGGATGCCCTCATGGTCAAGAAGATGCCGCTTTCGCTGTAGCCCGGCAGAGAAGCCGCCAAGATGACCGCTCGCCGCGATCACGCGATGGCAAGGGATGATGATGGGGATGGGGTTTCGGCCGTTCGCGGCCGCGACCGCTCGCTGCGCTGTGGGGCGCCCGATGGCTTCAGCGAGCTCCTTGTAGGACCAGGCAATTCCGGCCGGGATGGTCCGAAGGGCAGCCCAGACCCTTTGCTGAAAAGCGGTGCCGGGAGGATCAACAGCGACGGTCGAGAGGGCATTCATGTCGCCCTCAAAGTACGCGACGAGGGCCTCACCGCAGGTCGTCGTTGATGCGGGCGTTGAGCCGGTCCAGTCGGGCAGGTGTCGGTTGAGGTGAGCCTCGGTTTGCTCGATGCGATCGGCCCACGTCAGTGCAACCACCAAACCGCTTCGCTCGTAGGCCAGTAGGTCCCCCAGCGGGGACCACACCCTGCAGCGAGAGGTCTTCACATCATGACCGGGAGGGAGCCCCCTAATCGGACCCCCTCGGGCTTGATGTCGGCCGCGAAGGCGAGCACCTCAACCCCGGCATCTTGCGCCTCTCGAAGCGCAAAGCCATAGGTCGGATCGATCTCATCGGCGGGGCGAAGGGCCGTCGCCCCGGTTCGCGCCACGAGGAAGACGACGACAGCCCGATGCCCGGCCGCGACTTGAGCTGCGAGCTCGGCCATGTGCTTCGTCGCCCGCGCTGAGACCGAGTCGGGAAAGGCCACTACATCGGACTCCGTCCCCATGGTGGCGTTCTTGACCTCGACATAGCAGGGCGGCCGATCCGGGGAGGTCAACAGCAAATCAATGCGGCTGTTCTCGCCGTAACGAACCTCGGCCTTTAGGCGCGCGTAGCCGCTCAGCTCGGCCACCTCTCCTCGCTCGATAGCTTCGCTCACGATGCCGTTGGGTCTCGCCGTGTTGACGAGCACAGGGCCGCTCTCTGCCTCGACTACCTCGAGGGTCCACTGGAGCTTTCGCCTGGGATTGGTGGATGGGCTCAGCCAGACACGCCATCCGGGCTCTGCACAGGTTCGCATAGAGCCGGGGTTGGGGCAGTGGGCCGTCACTTCGCGCCCGTCATCGAGTTGCACATCGGCGAGGAACCGCTTGTAGCGCCTAATGAGGGTTCCGTAGACCAAGCTGGGCTCGAAGTTCATGAGGTCACATCACAGTTTTCTCAACAAGAAGCAAGCTGTCGGCCATCGCTGGCCGTTAGATGGATTCCATGAGTGAACTTGAGCCACAGTTTGATTTTGAGGGTGCCCGCTTCGACCTCCACGACGAAAAAGACCGGGCACTCGTGTGTTTTCTGCTCTCTCAGGCGCTGTACGGTGAAGCGACCGGTGTGTTCTGCGGCAAGTCGCTCTACGCGGCGTACAGCCTTGAGGCCGCGAAATTTTACCTGCGCCAGGCCCGGCAAGAACTCAATCACCTAGAGCTCTTCGCGGACATCTTTCGGAAGCTTGAGATGCAGCCGGACCCACCCCATTGGGGCATCAAGCTCCTGGCCAGCCACAACAACTACTACCCCCTGAAGGTGCTCATGGAGCATGCTGTCGGTGAAGGCATGGTGCTCGACATCTTCAGAGATGTGCTCCTGCAGACCTTGCCCGATGACGACGAGCGGGTTCCTGATGTGAAGAAGCGCCTCCGTGTTGTGTGCCGTGAAGAGGAGGAACACATCGCCTGGGGCGAGAAGGAGACCATCCGCCTCCTGACGGAGAAGCCGTGGCTCAAGACCCCTTACTACGGGCTCGTGGAGCTGCAGCTCATGATCGCGCCGCTCGTCACGCGTGCATTCGCGAAGCGATTTGCTGGGCACCCTGTCCTCAAGCATGTGCCCCGGTTCGTTGACCACGTCCGAGATCGAGTCATGGATCAAGGCCGGAGGCTGGGCTTTGTGCCTGCGGTTCGTCCGGGGTTAGCCCGGCGTTCTTGGGCGATAGGGTGGGGGATCGCCCTCTACGTGCGGAGCCAGTTCTCGAGAAGTCGCTCTACCCTCGATAAGCGCTATCTGAGCGAGCTCGGTTTTTCAGCGGGTTAAATTTGACCCCTTGGGGTGTACACCGGGGCTCTCGGTGCCTAGACTGAGCCCATGTCAGACTACCAACGCAGGAACTGCGGGCCCACGGCAGGCGGCTCGACGGGCTCGGGGACCGCCTCGGTTGAGCAAGTCGACCAAGACATAGGCAATGCCGCGCTTTGCGACCAAATGAAGGTCGAGGGTGCCCTCGGGCGGGCATTCAACCGCATCGCTGGGGTATCGGAGAGCAATCAAGATGCAGCCGGCCTATCGTTTAATGTGGTCGAGCTACGGACCTACCTCGACACCCAGCTCAAGCTGGCGGATGGGGAGTGGTTTCGCAACGCCAAGCTCAGCGGCGTGGCGGATAAGATCATGGAGACCCTGGACTCGGACAAGAACGGGGAGGTCACCTGGGCGGAGTTCCAGGCCATGGTCGACAACCTCCAGGGTCAGCTGATCGATGGTCTGGGCTCGAACGCGTCATCGGCCGATATTCAGAATCGCGCCAACGACCTCTTTGGCCAAGTCTCCGGAGGGGCCGATGCGGTAGACTTCGAGACCCTTCAGTCGAGCACAAAAGCACAACTTCCCGCGGACATGGACCATCGGGACCTCGTGGCACAGCTTGCTGCGCTGATGGTCATCGACATCGTGGACTTGGACGAGGCGGACAAGGCCGTCCGAGATCGAACGATCACCAGTGGTGAGTGGATGGGCGCCGTCAACGACGTCATCAAGTAGCTGCGCTACAAGCCAGCGAGCCGACGGGTGGCGCTCAGCACCTCCTCAAGTCGGGCGCGTGCGGAGGCGTCGTCTTCGGACACCACCTCGACGTAGAACTTGATCTTTGGCTCTGTACCGCTCGGTCGTGCCAACACCCGCGCCCCGCAATCCAAGGTGAATTCGAGGACATTGCTGGGCGGGAGCGGTACTGATGCAGAGGCGCCCGTCTTGCAGTCAAGTGCGATCAGGGACTTGAGATCTCGCAGGCTCACTACCTCGCTACCGGCAATCTCGGTCGGCGGGCGCTCGCGCAGGCTGGCCATGGCACCTTGGATGGCCTCCGCCCCGGCCTGACCTTCCAGCGTGATCGCGAGCTGGTCGCTTCGATGTGCGCCGTACTTTCGGTCGAGCCGGGCCAGCGAATCCCATAGGGTTTGATTTCGAGCCTTGAGGTTGCTTGCGAGGTCGAGGATAAGCAGCGCGGCTGAGATGCCATCCTTGTCGCGCACCACCTCACCGACCGAGTAGCCAAGGGCTTCTTCAAAACCGATGACGAAGGGTCCATCGTGAGCGAGCGCGAGATTGGCAAGCCACTTGAATCCCGTCAATGTCTCGCCGCATAGGGCCCCGTGGTCGTCGGCCAGCTTCTTCAGGAGCGAAGTGGACACAATCGTGTTCGCGACAAGCCTTCCGGGTGTGGCTGGACCGTGGGTCAGCAATTCGTCGGCCAGCAGCACGCCCACATCGTTGCCCGTGAGCCGTGTCCAGCGACCGTCTCGGTCTTGAAGGGCGACAGCCAACCGATCGGCATCGGGATCGTTGGCGATGATGAGGTCTGCGCCAACCTCTTGCGCATGCCTGATGGCGAGGTCGAGCGCTCCCGGTTCTTCCGGGTTGGGGAACGACACGGTGGGAAAGTCCCCATCCGCATCACGCTGGCTGGGAACGGGGTGAACGTCGGTGTGCCCGGCCGCGGCCAATACCCGCGAGAGCGGCCGCCAACCCACACCATGCATCGCAGTGTAGACCGCTCTTACGCCGGTTGAGGGTCTGACGCGAAGCGCCATCACTCTGTCGAGGTAGTCCGACCAAGCGCTCCCCGGGATGGGCTCAGGCGGCGTATCGTCAAGTGCTGGGACCTGGTCCACCCGATCGATCGTCCGACTGATGCCGACATCATGGGGAGGGATGATCTGGGCGCCGTTTTCCCAATAGACCTTGTAGCCATTGTCTTGAGGGGGGTTGTGGCTCGCCGTCACCATAATGCCGGCGGCGGCCTTGAGAAAAGGAACGGCATGGGCCAGCTCGGGGGTGCTGCAGACATCTGAGAAGGCGTAGACCCGAAATCCAAGCTTGCGAAGAACGCCCGCGGAGTCTGCCGCAAACTCCCGTGAGCCGTGGCGACCATCAAAGCCAATGACCACACCACGCTCAGCCGTGTCGTTGCCTTGCTCCCTGAGGTACAGGCCGAGACCGGCTGCAACCTGCCTCACGAGCGCGCGGTTCATCCGGTTTGGACCCGGTCCGAGGCGGCCACGCAGTCCTGCGGTACCGAACGCGAGGCGCTGGCCAAAGTGGTCCGCGATGGCGTCGGCATCGCCGCTGGCGAGGATTGCTTCACCCTGCATTTGGGTCGTTGGGTCGGGATCGGCGTCGATCCACGCTCGTGCTCTGGCCATGAGATCAGTCATGGCCCTTGCATAACGAGCTAGTGCTCGAAGGCGTACAAGCCCGTGGAGTCAATGTAGGCGCCGCCCACCACAGCACCCGAGTGCAGTGCATTGTTCTTAAAGCCGCCGGCGACGGTGGAATACACGCCATCCGCGTCGTTGTCGTAGCCGGCCACGACAGAAGCGTACTCGCCGCCCGTCCTGTTGAGCCAGCCGGCGAGGATGGCGCTCGTCGCAAATGACGTGGTGTTCTCTCGCCCGGAGACGATGGCGCTGTTTCTACCCGAGGCCATGTTGAGCCGTCCGGCGATGATGGCCGAGGCGAGCTCTGCGCTGTCGTTCTGTTCACCGGCTAAGACGGCACTCGAGACGCCTGTCGCGTCATTGTTCTCGCCACTGACGACGGCGGCATACAGTGCGCTCGACGTATTCGCACTGCCGCTCACCACTACGGAGTCTTGGCCCGCGGACTCATTGACGTAGCCTGCGACAACCACCGAGTTTGGTCCTGACGCGATGTTGGTCTGGCCTGCGATGACGACGGCATGATCGCCCGTCGCCATGTTCGCTCGACCGCTCAGGACCGATGAGCCGGTCCCGCTGATGGTGTTGTTGG
>CAZKOI010000090.1:0-11060 GCA_964554315.1 uncultured Enterobacterales bacterium
ACCGCCTCCGGTCATGCCGACTGCCCAGACGTCCTCCGACGTGGCACCCCAAACACCGAAGAAGGTCACGTCCTCTGCGGGGCCCTCCATCCGGGTCAGCGTGCCCGACGCCATGTCCAGCTCGAGGATCAAGCCTTGATTCCCGACAAAGATGGCCTCATCCTCTTGTATCCATGCCCACCACAGCTCAGCACCCTCCCATGCAGAGGTGTCCAGCCGCTCCCAAGCATCGCCGGACAGGTGCAAGATGGCTGGGCCCGTGCCGTCAGGCTCCTTAGGCGAGCTGCCCACGATCCAGACGTCGTCATCGGCCATGGCCTGAACGCTGAGGAGTCCATAGGGCAGCTCGGTCGCCAGCAAGCACCCTTGGTCCGCCTCACAGCTCTCCGTGGCGGTATCGCCTGCTGAGCTCACCGAGCCAGAGTCGGCTCCTTTTCGCTCACTGCAGGCTACGAGAAGACCCAACGTTAGCCAGCTTGCGTCACGACACCTCATCGACCTTGCTTCCTTCTTAAGTCTCGAGCGAGCCCCACCAAAGCGGCCGGACGTTCCGGTTCAAACAGGGACTCTAGAGTTCATCCACCAGCTGGCGAACCCTGAGCACAGTGTGCCCGAACTGGGCGGCAATGAGCAAGTCTCCGTCGTCAGTCAGCGTCATGCCTGCTGGCCCGTCGACCGGTGCCTCGAGCCGCTCCAGCGGGCGCGCCACATGACCCCGCTCGCCGCTGCCTGCGACCGTCGAGACCATTCCATCCGGGTCAACGTAGCGAATCCGATGATTTCGAGTATCGGAGATTAAGAGCCCTCCCTCCGGCGTCGGCACCACATCCGTCGGCCGGTTGACAGATGCCGCGGTTGCGGGCCCGCCATCTCCCGAGAAACCCGCGACGCCGGTCCCGATGATGGTCACCACCTCGAGCGTCTCCAGATCCATCGCGACCACACGGTGGTTACCGGCGTCGGACACAAGCAGCCGCGCCCCGATCGGGTCGTAGACCACCCGCTCGGGAAACCGGAGGGCCACCTCCGGGCCGTATCCGTCGGACCCAAGACCAGCGCTTCCCACGCCGAGCACGGTGGAAATGATGCCTTGTCGATCGACCATGCGGACTCGCGAGTGGCTCTGGTCGGTAATGTAGATCTCGCCCGATGGGAGCACGGCCACCCCGCCTGTGTACCCGAGGTTCGCCTCCGTCGCCGCGCCGCCATCTCCTCGATCCTCGATCTCACCGGTGCCCACACGGAGATCGATGGTGTTGTCGCTCGCCACACAAATGAGACGGCCCTCATGCTGCGGGAGAACGCAGAGTGTTCCGTCGGGGAGCCAGGCCACATCGACCGGGTTCTCAAGCGGCGTGTCGAGCGAGGCGGCTCCGATCTCGGAGTAGGCATGAAAGCCGCTGCCCACCACCGTCTCCAGGTCCCCATCGTCATGAAGGACGCGAACTCGCATGTTGGAGTAATCCACGACGTGAATCACCCCATCAGGACTCACCTTCACGGCCGTTGGAGAGGCCAAGCGAAGCGCCGTCGCTGAGCCATCGTCACCGTTGAATCCCAGCTCGCCCGTCCCTGCGATGACGCACACCTCGCCCGGGTCGCAAGCCTTATCGAGCAATGAAGGACCGCAGCCGACACTCAGCCCAAGAATGCCAACGGCGAGCCTCATTCAGGCTCCACCACCCGAATGACGCTGTTGTAGGTGTCCGAGATGTAGACCCGGTCATCGGCATCTACCGCCACACCAAAAGGCCGGTTCAGAAGCGCCTCCGTCGCCGGCACATCGTCACCGTCATAGCCTCGCTCACCGCAGATCCCAGCGAAGGTGTTGATCACTCCGTCTGGCGTCACGACACGGACACAGCTGTTCTCCGTGTCCGCGATGTACACTGAACCATCGGACGCGACGGCGACGTCACTCGGTGTGTCGAGCATCGCCTCGAGAGCAGGGCCCCCATCGCCCGAGTAGCCACAGCCCGCAGAGCAGGTGACGCCGTTGTCGGAGTCGGGGGGAGTCTCCCCCATGCCCGCAATCGTCTCGATGGTTTGTTCGACCGGGTCGAAGATCCGGATGCGGCCGTTGTGAGTGTCCGCAATGTAGAGCAAGCCATCGAAGTAATCGATCTTGAACGCAGGTTCCGCTCGCTGAAGTGCGGGACTCGCGAGCATGGTCTCCAGCGCCGGGCCATCGCCATTGAACCCATGGGCTCCTGAGCCGGCGACGGTGTCAATGATTTCGTCGGTGTCGATGCGTCGAATGCGTTGGTTGGCCATGTCCGACATCAGCACGTTGTCCTGCTCGTCCACGCGAATCCCACAGGGGAGGTCCAACACCGCCTCTCGTGCCGGGCCGCCGTCGCCGCCGAAGTCGCGATCGCCCGTCCCCGACAAGAAGCGCATCGACTCAAAGTCGGGATCGAAGATGGCGATTCGAGAGTTGTGCCAGGCGGCCATGACCATCCGGCCGTCGGAGAGCCAGGCGACGTCTGTGGGATGGTTCCATTCCGCCAGGCTCGCGTCACCCTCTGGTCCGTCACCCAGCATACCGCCCACACCCGTGATGACACGAAGCTGGTCGTCCTCGTCGAAGGTCACGACACGGTGGTTGTTCCAGTCCATGACGACGGGCCAGTTCTCGGTGGGATGAAAAACCACATCAACGACCCAGAAGGTCGAGCCCTCAAGCCGTGGGGTGCCCTCTTCCGACATACCGGCGACCTCGGGGGTCCCAAACCAGTTGCAGATGTGGCCCGGATCACAGATGTCTTCGACCTTCTCGTCCTCCGAGGCCGCCTTGCAGCCCGTGAGCGCCAGAGCGATGAAGAGCCAGCCGACACTCATGGCGCAAACACCTTGAGAATCTGATGATTGTACGTATCCGCAATCAAGAGATCGCCGTCCGGGGTAATGTCGATGCCATGAGGCGTGCTGAGCCCCGTCTCGATCGCCGGCCGATTCTGTTCGGTTGGACCGGCCTGAAACTGGCCCGCGATGACCTCTGTTGAGCCATCAACGAGGCTGAGACGACGCACCACGTGGTTGTCGGTGTCCGCCACGTACAGCCAGTCCTCGTGAAGCTCAACATCGCGCGGGAAGCACAGCGCATTGGGATCACACGCCCCGTCGGGGAGCGTCTGCTCAGGCCAGCCCGCGAGGGTATCGATCGTGGATGTCTCGAGATCGACCACTCGAATTCGGTGGTTGGAGGTGTCGGCGATGTACAGCCGGCGGCGCTCACCATCAAACTCCACGGCGCCCGAGGGCTCGGGCTGGAGCTCTTCTGGAATCCAGAAGAAGAAGCGCGCATCCTCAACGGGTCCGCCGTCTCCCGCCAAGCCAGCATCTGCTCCACCGCTTACCGTCTCGATGAGCGAGAAGTCTGCGCTCACCCAGCGTAAGCGGTTGTTCCGCTGGTCTATGAACCAGAAGTCGCCGGTCGCGTGATCGACCGCGATGGAGCTTGGGTAGGACATGAGGGCAGCAGACGCAGGCCCCCCGTCGCCAGCGAAGCCCGAGTTGGCGCCGTTGCCATCGGTAATGTCGGTGTCCGCGGCGACCACGAGCGAGAGCCCCGTCTCCGCGTCGTACTCCCGGATTCGGTGATTGTGCCAGCTGGGCATGAGCCAGCGCTCCGTAGCCGGGTTCCACTCCACAGAGGTCGGGTGATTCAGGGCCACCTCGGTGCCATCAACCCCGGGAGGAATGCGTTCCTGAAAGTCGGGGTCTCCGTCTCCGAGAAACGCGGTTCCAAGGACCGTCGTCATGCGTCCCTCATCGACCCATCGAATCTTGTGGTTGTTCCAGTCGGCGATCATGAACCCGCCCGGGAGGGGTCCCGACGCCACATCCATGGGGGCATAGAGCGGACTCTGGGAGGCGACCTCTTCTCCTTCGATGGCCCCCGGTGCTCCGGTTCCAGCCAGACGACAGACGGTCCCGGGAGCCTCCTCGCACACGACGGCAGAGTCGTGCTCGCCCGTGTCGGCGCTTTTGCTGCAGCCCAACAACGACACACTGCTGGTCACCCACCACATCGTCCTTCTCATGCCTGCGTCTCCCACCGGATGCTGTACATCCTAGCCGACAAGTTGGCTGAAGGACAGGTTCCTCTGTGGACACGCAATAGGCCCGTAGTTGGTCCTCGTCCTGCGATCACCTCGACGCCGGCACACCCGTGAACGTGCCCTCAAAAATTCGAGCGCAATTGGTCCCAAAGAAGCTGCCTTCTAAGGCCTCATCCGAGCGCGAGCTGATCGAGACCACGCCTGCACAGGGACACGCCCCCCCCGCACATCGTGGTCCAGGACTCGCCACGATCGCTCATGGTGTACGCGGACACCTGCCCGTTGCAGGAGAGAAAGTCGCAGCCTTCGTTGGTCGACCGATAGCCGCCACCAAAGAACACATCGTCGACCCAGCAGAGCCTGAAGAGGCTGGAGACCCCCTCCTCCGCAGTCAACACCCACTGCTCCGCCTCGACGTTCTCCTCAAACTGAGCGACTCGGCCGGCCGGCAGGAGCGTCATCGGGACCAGCGTGAGCCGGGTTCCTGAGACGGCGAGACCGAACTCAGGCTCCACCCCGTCAAAGACGGAGAGCCACCAGGGAACCTGGGAGCATCGGCTGAGGTCATCGGCGGGCATCGTGATCAGACCGTCCGAAAACGTCGTCGGTGCGGATATCGTGCACAAGCCCGCGTTGTCCTGCCAGGTAAAGCTGTCCTCCATCAGCGTGAGGGTCCCGCTGCAGTCCGACCATGCGCCGACCGGCGAGCTGGGCGGGGGCGGTTCGACCGCCTCGGCGGTGTCCTCCGGCGGGATCACCTCCCCATATCCAGAGTCTTCGGTCGTGGAGTCAATGCTATCGATCGGACCCTCCTTGGGCACGGTCTCCGACCGACAAGCCGACGAAATGAGTAGAATCCAGGCGAGTTTCTTCACCGCAACCTCCACAGTGGGGCGTACCCCTACGATACCCTGCCTCTCTTGCTTTGTGCGGTCTCAGGCACCACCATGGGGGTGGCCTCATCGCCAACATGAGCTACACCTCCCGCTCCGTCAGAATCTTCGGGGCGTTCTTAGCCACTCAATATGGAGTCAACCGAAGCCCGCTCATCGACGCGTTAAGCCGAATCGAGAGCGCCAAAACCCTCGAGATGAGCGTCCCATGAGACCGTGTGAGTTCTGCAACGCGAAGATCGATGAGAGCAACAACGTCTGCACCGGTTGCGGTGCAACCCCGTCGACTTGCCCCACACCAAGCACACCGTCTCCCGACCACGGCTCAGCGCCGGGCACGAAGCCCAGCGCGCTCTGGCTGGGGTTGGTGTTCACACCGTGGCTCAGTGGGATCGCTTTTTTCTGGATCGGCGTGCGAGCCAAACACCGTGCGTGGATCGCCGAGGGTACCGTCTACATGCTCCCATTCATATCGGCGCTCCTCTCGTCAGGAACGGAGCCCACCGACATGCAGACAACCTGGGCGATCATCCTCTGGCTCGTCTCCATCATCCGCGCATTTAAGCTCAAGAGCGAGTACGACGCGCGGATGCAGAGACAAGGCTCATGATCTTGGAGGACATACCCATGGAGATGCCCTCAGGCTTGGTCGCCTACGACCGCGACCAACAACCCGTAATGCTTGACTCGCTCTGGACCGACTGTCCCGTGGTCCTGGTCTTCGTGAGGCACTTCGGGTGACTATTCTGTCGTGAGCAGGTTGCTCACATCCTGGAGGCAGAGCCGGAAATTCGCCGTCGAGGGGCACGCGCCATTGTCATAGGAAATGGCGCTGTGCCCTTCTTGGAGGCCTTTGCAGAGCCCTACCCGGAGACCATTCTTTTCCTGACCGACCCCGACCGAGCAGCCTACCGAGCGCTCAACCTCCGCCGAGGCATGGGAGGCTTGAAGTCCGTGGGGATGCTGACATCTGGAATTCGGGCCTACCGTGCCGGTCACCGGCAGTCGCGAACCCAAGGAGACCCCCTTCAGCAAGGTGGCATCTTTGTCGTGGCACCTGGCGGACGAGCTGTGTTTATCCATCGAAGCGAGACGGCCGGCGATCACGCGGAGACACACGCCATCGTCGACGCCATACCGCTTTAGAGAGGGGCCTCGCTGGAGACCCGCCTTTCCGCCCACACCCTGCAAGACCATGTAGACTGTTTGGACACGAGGTACTGATGTCTTCCCACTACTCTTGGCTGGTGCTGCTCGGCTTGTCCATCGCCTGCAACAATGAGCTTCCTGATGATTTGAAGCGAGCCGATGGCCCAACACCCGACGACTCGAAGCCTGACGACTTTGAAGGAGATGCCGCAGGCGAGTGCGACGACGACGCCGACAATGACCGAGATGGACTCTTCGACTGTGACGACCCAGGGTGTGAGGGCTCGATCACCTGCACCGATGCCGACGCGGATGCGGACGCGGGCTCGGGTGGTGACACCGGCACACGGGACACGGGACGTCCGGGCCGCGACACGGGGCGAACCGATACCGGGGAGAGAGACACCGGAGGCCGAGACACTGCGCCACCTCTGGCGGCTGACCTCGATGACGACGGCTTCACGGTCGCGATGGGAGACTGTGACGACAGTCGGTCCGATGTGTACCCTCTGGCCCCTGAGGTCTGCGATGGCGTTGATAACAACTGCGATGGCGTGATCGACGAGGACGGAGCCATCGGTGCCATGACCTACTACGCGGATGCCGATGGCGATGGCTTCGGCTCTGCATCCGATACCCGCATCGCATGCGAGCGCCCTGAGGGGTACCTGCCGACCGCCGGAGACTGCGACGACAGCCGCTCCACATCCCATGAGGGCGCGCCCGAGATCTGCGACGGCTACGACAACGACTGCGACGGTGCCATCGACGAGGCAGGCGCAACAGGGATCGGCACCTATTACCGAGACGATGACGGCGACGGCTATGGCATAACCAGCGACACCGTCAGCACCTGCTCTCCACCCGCTGGCTTCGCCACCGAAAGCGGCGATTGCGACGATGATCGGGCGGACATCAACCCCGGCGAGGTTGAAGCGTGCGACGGGGTCGACAATGACTGCGACGCCGCCATCGACGAGGCCGGAGCTACCGGCTCGGTGAGCTACTATCGTGACACCGACGGCGACGGCTACGGGTCCTCTACCCACACGGTGGAGAGCTGCTCTCTACCCACAGGCTACGCTGCGCTGGCCGGGGACTGTGCGGAGTCGGATCCATTCGTGCATCCGGGCGCTGCCGAGACGTGCGATGACCTCGACAATGACTGCGACGGTGGCATCGATGAAGGGCTCGTCGAGAGCACCTACTACCGCGACGCAGATCTAGACGGGATCGGCACGGCCTCCGATGCGGTCTCAGGCTGCGCCCCTCCTTCGGGATATGTCGCCTCCTCAGGGGACTGCGACGACGACTGTGCCGCGTGCTTCCCTGGCGCCACCGAGACATGCGATGACCTCGACAATGACTGCGACGGCAGCGTCGACGAGTTGGGCGCGACGGGAGCCTCCACGTTCTACCGAGACAGCGACCGCGACAGCTACGGCGACCCCACCGTTAGCATCAGCGCTTGTGACGCTCCGCCCGAGTACACGTCGTCTGCTGGAGACTGCTGCGACACCGACGGAGCCACCCACCCGGGGAGCACCACCTGGGGCACGATTCCCAATTCATGCGCGAGCTTTGACTACAACTGCGATGGCACGGAGACACGGCGCTTCACCGAATTCGGGACCTGCCCGTACGATGCGCTGGAGTGCGGTGTGGTCACTGAGATCTGGGCCTCCGGAGGGGTGCCCGAGTGCGGTGAAGCGGAGAATATGATCGAGGCCTGCGTACCCGAAGTGATCCTCCTCCCGCCTGAGCTTGGCGGGGTTATCGAGTACTGCGAGCCGGTCCTCCGCACCGAAGCCCAAGCGTGCCGATAACCCCCAACCTGATCAGAGAGGAAGACCGACGGTCAGCCCCAGGGATAGCGCCGGCTCATCTCGCGATCTTGACGATCAAAAGCGGTAAATTTGAAGCCCCCCACTTGAACATGTGCGCCTGGTACCTAGACCAATTTCACGGAGGTCGAGGTTGCCCAGCGTCATCAAGAGCATCGGGTGGGTTTTCGTTGTCGCGGGAACCGCATGCGACAATTCCATTCCTGTCGATCCTTCGAGGGCCAGCGACATCGCTACCGAAATGGTGACCGCTCACGAGGCCCTTGCGGAGCACGAGGACGATGGAGCCGGGAACGGCACTCACACACCGAGCCCCTCGACCGATGAAGAGGACTCCGGGGCTTCTCTCCAGGACATGCTTGAGGGTCGTGACACCGGGGCCATCGATGAGGCGCCGCTCGAGGACCATGCGGCTTCGGGCAGCACCTCTGAAACCGAGGACAAACCAAGCCTTGTCGACCGTGACCACGACGGATTTACCCTCGAGGACGGAGACTGCGACGACCTCAACCGGCACGTTCGGCCTGGGGCGCCTGAGCTCTGCGATGGAATCGACAACAATTGCAACGGGGCGATCGATGAGGTGGGTGCAATCGATGCACCCACCCACTACCGCGACCATGACGGGGACGGGTTCGGCTTGGAGACTGATTTCTTGATCGCCTGTCGGGCACCCTTGGGCTTCGTGAGCGTGGCCGGCGACTGCGACGACGAGTGCACCGACTGCCATCCCGATGGTGTCGAGACGTGTGACGGCCAGGACAACGACTGTGACGGTGAAGTCGATGAGGGCGAGGCCGTCGGCTCGGCCTTGTACTACCTCGACGCCGATCGCGACGGGTATGGCGATCCAGACACCGAGATCGCAGCCTGTGAGCCTCCCTTCGAGCATGTCGCAAACGCCGACGACTGCTGTGATCTCGATCCGGCCACCAATCCGGCTAACACCCGCTGGGGAACCGAGCCCGATGCCTGTGGCTTCTTCGATCACGACTGCGATGGGCTCGAGAGCGAACAAATCCCCACGCTGGGGGACTGCGAGTTCGATGGCTCAACTTGCGTGATGGTCGGCGAAGGATGGGTCGGTTTCGTCCCCGAGTGTGGCGAGGAGGGCTCGATCCTTGACAGCTGCCGTCTCGAGATGGACGATTCATGCTCCGGTGGCGTACGCTGCGTCCCCGAGTCCGCCGATGAAGTCCAAGAATGCAGGTAGGGTATGGCCACAGTCACACGCCGCGCGACGTCCACCCGGTGGCATACCGTGGTCTCCGTGTGGGCGGTCCTGTCCGCGTGCTCTACGGCACCGGCTGAGCCACCCGCTGCCAAGCCGTTGCCTCCTCCTTCCGTGATTCGAGCGGCGGTGGGTCCGCCCAAGGTCGTCGTGCCGAGCGCCACGCACAAGGTCGAGGACCCGCTGCTGGCCTGGTACGACCACAACATCTACCCAGCCAACAATGGTGTGGTCCTCCAAGGTGCGGCGTGCGGTCCTATCGGTGACCAGGCCAGCGCCACCTTCTGGCTCGTTGGGGTACACGACTACCAGTCTGAGACCGGACCGTCTCACCTTGAGGCCGCCATGGTGTACGACGTGGACTGCGACGACTGCCCTGGGGACGAGACCACCACCGCCGAGATCGGGAGCAAGCGGGCTCCCCCCGGACAGCCCGCCCACCTGCTGGGAGTATCGTCCATGACCATCTCAGACCCTGACAACGATGGTCAATACGAGGTCATCGCCGAGGCGACCTTCAAGCCATGCTGTGGCACCGAGGCTGAGCGTCAACCCTACCAAGAGCGGGTCGTACTTGAGGTGAGCGGGACGACCATCCTGCGAACCGAGTAACGCTTAGCCCCGCGGCGTAGCGCCGCTCCTCTCACTTGCCACCTACCGCTTTTCGCCCAAGCCACGAGCCGCCTAGGTAGCCACCGACACCGCCGATGAAGGCACCCAAGGCGCCACCGATGACCGTGCCAATGCCTGGGTTGATGCCCGTTCCAATGCCCGCGCCGAGTGAGCCGCCGCCCTTCGCCCCGGCCCAGGCGCCTCCCCAACCTCCGGCAATCTCCGCCCCCTTCTCGACGCTGTTGCTCCAGTCGCCTGTGCTCGAGCTCTCCGCGATCTCTTGAGTGAGCGACACCGCATCCATGCCCGCACCAATAAAGGTCGCCTTACGAGCCAGCGGCCGCGCAATCCGAAGGAATCGGCCCGCATTCGCGCCCACGGGCCCCGCCACAGCATGGTCGGGTCGCCCAAAGGCATTCATGGCGCCCTTCTGATTCCAGTGCCAGTTCACCTGGTTGCCTGTCTTCACATTTGGGCCATGATCGAGGCGAAGGCCCTTCCACTTGTTGCCGCCGCCCGCCTTGTTCAAGAACGCCTGGCTTGTGGACCCGCGGTAGCCCGATCGATCCCGAAAGCTGAGGCTGTAGTGATCCCGTGTGCCCGCCTGGGACCCCGGCAGGTCCTGAAGCATCGGGTAGTCCAGGCTCTCCCAAAGCCCTCCAGCACGAAGCGCCTGTACAGGCGGTGTCTTCTGTTTCTCGAACAGTTCCAGGAGCGCCTGATTGCTCTCCCAAGCGGGCTGGCTTGAGCTCGGACCCGGCGGCCCTATCGGGGCGGGTTGCTCCAGTGGTTTTTTACTCTTGGTCGACATCGCATGGAGAGATGAGGGTCAAGACCGGGGGAGGGCAAATGTGTACACCCCTTCTCAGACGTCAAGTACGCCCACGCTCAATGATCCCAGCCATGCGCTGACCAGCAGCAAGCCTCCCCCCTCACGAAGGCGCTCTTCACCGTCGCTGGCCATGGTCCAGTGCAACATGTCCAAGCGCAATCCGTCGGCGGCAAGCACAGGAAAGACGACGACCATCGCCACGATACCGACGGCCAATGCTGTGCCGCCTGAGAGCCAGCGGGGCACCAAGCGATGCCGCGCAAGCACGGTCCACGCCGCGGCACTGATGTACACAGCGGCCCACACAGGCCCGTCAGGATCGTTGTACTGGACCGCGGCGCAGCCCAGAAAGACGACCACCATGCCCCAAAATATTGCGCGCATCTCGTATCCACAGTCGGGTTGCCTGAGGTTCTTAACGCTGCGGAGGGCGGA
>CAZKOI010000091.1:0-10853 GCA_964554315.1 uncultured Enterobacterales bacterium
CGGCTGAACTGGGGAGGCCTTGAACACGTTGAAGCTGTAGTAGTCCCCCCGGCCCGCCCAAAGCGGTCCACGTCCCCCGCCGTGTTGCAAACTAACGCTGAAGAGGTCTTCCCATGCTGAAGGATAAGGATCTAAAGGAAATTCAAGGACTCATTTCTGTAGGTAAGGAGCGTGGCTACGTGACTTACGAGGAGATGAACAACGTCCTCCCCACCCATCTCGTGTCGTCCGACCAACTCGACGACGTGATGATCATGTTCAACAAGATGGACATCGAGGTGGTGAATCAGGTCAAGGCCGCTCGCAAGAAGGGCAACATGCCTGAGGAAGCTGCGGCAGACAAGAAGGGTGGAAATGGGCGCAGCAGCGACCCCGTGCGGGTCTACCTTCGGAAGATGGGTACTGTCCCGCTCCTCTCGAGAGAGGGAGAGATTGAGATTGCGAAACGGATTGAAGAGGGCGAGTTGATTGTCAACGGTGCGGTCCTCACCTCTGCGGTGACCGTTCGGATTCTTCGGCGACTCATTGAGGCCGAGGAAGAGCGCTGCGAGAAGGCTGTACGTGGCGGGAAGCGTCCGAGACGGACGAAGAGCTCCGAGGGTAAGACTCTGGAGTCGGTGCTCACCGATGTCTCTGAGCTCGTCGGCAAGCGGGACGGCATCCTCAAGGAGATCGGCCGCGCTAAGAGCAAGAAGCGTCAGAAGGAGCATGTTGATCGTCTCGAAGAGGTCAATGAATTGATGCTCAAGAAGATGGGAACGATCGAGATCCCAAGCTCGGTGATGCTCCAGGTTTGCAAGGAGATTCAGCAGGCTTGGGACCAAGTTGCTCGATGCGAGCGCGCTATCGCCGGCGTGGCCCGGGAGGCTGGGGTTGAGGTTCGCGACCTCCGACGGATGATCCGCAAGGTTCGCCGTACTCCAGAGCGAGGGGGCGAAGGCGTGGTCGCCGAAACCGGCATCTCTGAGGAACAGTGGGCGGAGTTTGACAGCCGCGTCCGTCGAGAGCTTCGGCGCATTCGCAAGCTCGAGGAGTCTTTGGATGTCGATCGTGAGATGATGCGGGACTTGGCGCGCGACGTGCGGCGAGGTGCCGCGATCGCAGAGCAGGCGAAGTGCGAGCTCGTCGAGGCCAACCTCCGATTGGTGGTGAGCATCGCAAAGAAGTACACCAACCGCGGCCTGCAGTTCCTTGACCTCATCCAAGAAGGAAACATCGGTCTGATGAAGGCGGTCGAGAAGTTCGAGTACCGTAGAGGGTACAAGTTCTCGACCTACGCGACCTGGTGGATTCGTCAGGCCATCACGCGAGCCATCGCGGATCAGGCGCGAACAATCCGCATCCCGGTTCACATGATTGAGACCATCAACAAGCTGGTTCGCACCCAGCGCCACCTCATTCAGGAGATGGGACGGGAGCCACTTCCAGAGGAAATCGCTGAGAAGATGCACATTCCTGTCGAGAAGGTGCGGAAGATCCAGAAGATCGCGAAGGAGCCCGTGAGCCTAGAGACCCCCATCGGTGAGGAGGATGACAGCCACCTTGGGGACTTCATCGAGGACAAGAACATCGCCCTGCCTACAGAGAACGCGGTGAACCACAGCTTGGAAGACACGGCGCACAAGGTGCTTGCGACGCTCACCCCTCGAGAGGAGCGCGTCCTTCGGATGCGGTTCGGCATTGGGGAGCACTCTGACCACACCCTTGAGGAGGTGGGCCAAGACTTTGATGTGACCCGCGAGCGTATCCGCCAGATCGAGGCCAAGGCTCTTCGCAAGCTCCGGCACCCAAGTCGCAGCAAGCGTCTCTCGGCGTTCATCGAGAACTAAAGACGCGAGAAGTTTGGACTGAAAGGCGCAGATTGAGTTCTGCGCCTTTCTTCTTTTTCAGGGTGCGTTAATGCGTTGCCTTGAGGGCCTATAGCTCAGTTGGTCAGAGCACCCGGCTCATAACCGGAGTGTCCCAGGTTCGAGCCCTGGTGGGCCCACCCCTCTCCACCAAGTGAGTATCCCTGTGCATGCTGACCTGGTCCTGATTGTAAGGCTGTGGCAGCTCGACTCCGAGATTGACGAGGCTCGGGGTCAAGCGGCCGCACTCAAGACGGCCGTTGAGCGAGTGGACCAGTCGATCGAGTCGATGGGCAAACAGCTCGCGGGTCTCGCCGAGCGCAAGGCCGCGGTAATGGTCGAGGAGACGGACGTTGGTCGAGAGCTCGAGAAGTACATCCAACGTACCGCACGAACTCGGGCGCTGATGGACGGCCACCAGGCTGTCGACTTTACGACGGTGGAGAAGCAGCTTGAGCAGTGTCGTGAGCATGTCTCGCGTCTGGAGGATGCTCTCCTTGAGATATTGGCTCGGCTGGAGAGTACGGCGTCAGAGCAAGCGGATGTTGAGCAAGCGCTCGCGCTCGCGCGCTCGGAGAGAGCAGCGCTTTACGCACAATGGGTCGAGCGAGGTCGGGAAATTCGGGCGGAACTCGAAGCCATCTGGCCGCGCCGTCTGGCTGCCGCAGGTGAGCTAAACCGCGACCTGGCCAATCGCTACCGTGGCTTCAGAGACAAGGGCATAGCGCCGGTCGCACACGCCTCAGGAAAAGTCTGTGGAGCATGCCATGTCGTGATCCAGGACCAGATGCGGCTCGAGGTCACCAGTGGGCGACGCATCCACACCTGCCGCGGCTGTGGACGGTGGTTGCTGCCCCCGTTGGAGCCAGAGGTGGACCCCGAGCGCCCGGCTGAATAGCCTAGCCAGGTTCGAGAACAACTGACGATCGCCGATCGTCTCAACGATGGGAGGAAAGTCCGAGCTCCAAAGGGCAGGATGCTGGTTAACGGCCAGTCGGGGTGACCCGAAGGCAAGTGCAACAGAGAGTAGACCGCCACCTACGGGTCCGGATCCGCGCCTTGGCGAGGACCGGGCATCTCTCAGGAGATGCGGTAAGGGTGAAAGGGTGCGGTAAGAGCGCACCGGCGATCTCGGTGACGGGGTCGGCCAGGTAAACCCCATCCGGAGCAAGGCCGAATAGTGAGGCGATTGAGGGTGACCCGTCCGATGCCTCTGGGTGTGCTGCTTGAGCCAGTCGGTAACGGCTGGCCTAGATGAATGATCGTCGCTGGAGTTCGGGAGACCGGGCCCCAGAACAGAACTCGGCTTATGGGGTTCTCGAACCGGCCCCTTCGGGGGCCGCACTCACCTTGACCCTGTGGGGTCGCCGTGGTCAACTGGTCCAGCTTTTGGAGAGAAGATGAGCAAAAATCGAGATGAAGCCCTCGAGTACCACTCCCGCCACCGGAAGGGAAAGATTGAGGTCACTGCGACCAAGCCACTGGTGAGTCAACGCGATCTCTCGCTGGCCTACACGCCGGGAGTTGCGGAGCCATGCCGTGACATTCACAAGGATGCGGAGCTTGCCTACGACTACACCGCAAAGGGCAACCTGGTGGCGGTCATCACCAACGGCACGGCAGTGCTTGGCCTCGGCAACATCGGCGCTCTGGCAGGAAAGCCGGTGATGGAAGGCAAGGCCAATCTCTTCAAGAAGTTCGCCGACATCGATGTGTTCGATATCGAAGTAGACGAGACCGATGTCGATAAGTTCGTCGAGGCGGTGAAGGCCATCGCCCCAACCTTTGGCGGCATCAACCTCGAGGACATTCGTGCGCCGGAGTGCTTTGAGATCGAGCGACGCTTGCAGGCAGAGCTCGACATACCGGTCTTCCATGACGATCAGCACGGAACGGCAATGATCGCGGCAGCCGCGCTGATCAATGCTGTCGAGATCACGGCCCGTAGCCTCGAGGAGACAACCATTGTGTTCTCTGGGGCCGGGGCCGCTGCGGTCGCCACGGCTCGTCTGGTGATCCTCCTCGGTGTGAGGAAAGAGAACATCTACATGTGCGACTCCAAGGGACTCATCGCCTCGGAGCGAGACGACCTGTCGACGGCGAAGCAGGAGTGGGCCCAACCGGGACCGCGACTGAGCCTGGCGGAGACCCTCGTCGGCAAGGATGTGTTCATGGGTCTGTCCGTCGGTGGCCTGCTGAAGGGGCACATGGTGAAGGAGATGGCGACCCGTCCAATTGTCTTTGCGATGGCCAATCCGGACCCTGAGATCACGCCTGCAGAGGCCAAGGCCGCGGTACCGGACGCTGTCGTTGCGACTGGCCGGTCGGACTACCCTAACCAGGTCAATAATGTCCTCGGGTTTCCCTTTATCTTTCGAGGCGCGCTCGACTGCCGAGCTCGCAAGATCACCGAGGACATGAAGATAGCCGGCGTACGCGCGCTCGCTGAGCTTGCCCGGACAGATGTGCCGGACAGCGTGCTCACCGCATACGGGCTCGATGCCCTAGAGTTTGGCCCGGACTACCTGATTCCGAAGCCCTTCGACCCTCGTGTGCTCCTGTGGGTTGCGCCGGCTGTGGCCCAGGCTGCAGCGGAAAGCGGGGTAGCAAAACAGCCTATCACTGACATCGAAGCGTACCGCGCGCGCCTCGAGGGCATGCTCGAGCGCTCAAAGGAGGTCATCCGCCCACTCATCAACCGAGCGCGCGGTCAGAACGCCCGCATCGTCTTTCCGGAGGGCGCCAATCCGAAGATCCTGCGCGCTGCCCAGATCCTGGTGGAGGAGCGCATCTGCCAGCCGGTGCTCGTCGGCCAAGAGTGGAAGATCCTCAACCGCGCCGAGCAAGCGAATGTGGATCTCAACGGTGTCGATATCGTCGAGCAAGCAGAGGATGAGACCTTCGATGTCTACGCGGAGGCACTGTGGGGCTCGCGTCAGCGCAAGGGCATGACCCTCAGTGCGGCACGGCAGGCCCTTCGAAACACCACGACCTACGGCATGATGATGGTACGGCAGGGGGATGCAGACGGGCTTCTGGGAGGCCTCTCGACGCCGTATGCAAACACCATTCGGCCGGCCCTGCAGGTGCTCGGTAAGGCACCCAACGTATCCAGCATCAGCGGTGTCTACCTCATGCTCTTCAAGGGCCGACGCTTCTACTTTGGTGACTGCACCGTAAATGTGGACCCTGACGCCGCGACGCTTGCGCAGATCGCGCAGAACACGGCCACTGTCGCTCGGCAGTTCGGCGACACTCCGAAGGTGGCCATGCTGTCCTACTCAGACTTCGGTGAAGATCGCGGCTTTCCAAACGTGGATAAGGTGACCCAGGCTGTCTCGATTCTGCGAGCGACTGACCCCGGTCTCATCGTAGATGGTGAGATGCAGGCGGATACCGCGGTCAACAAGCAGCGGGCCGAGAGCGTCTTTCCCTTTAGTCCGATTGCGGGTGACGCAAACGTCCTTATCTTCCCTAATCTCGCGGCTGGCAACATCGCGTACAAGCTGCTGCGAGAATTGGGGGGGGCCACGGCCGTTGGCCCGATCCTCGTGGGCCTCCCTCATCCGGTGAACGCGCTGGCGCTCGGCGCCACGGTAGACGACGTCGTCAACATGGCGGCGATTACAGTGAACCAAGTGATCACGCGAGGCCGCGTCCAATGAGCGGGGTTGACTTGAGCGCTGTGGCGGCGCTACTCGCCAATCTTGAGGCCGGAGACCACTCGACCCCGGCTGCGGGTTGGCTTGGGGCCGATCCGGTCACGCCGGACACCCTTGAGCTCTCCGACGCGCTTCTCGCCATTGAGGCGGCTCGGCGCATGGGAATGGTGCCGCACCTGCAGGCCGCAAAGGCTTCGAGCGCAAAGGCGATTCGAAAGGCGGCGGCCAAGGCGATTCACTCCCTGGTCGCCTCGGGAGTGGATGTCCCCGAGGCGCCAAAGAGTGGGGGGGGATGGAGCATGGGCGCAGAGCAGCGTGACGTACCGCTGCCGGTGGGGCTGATAGGCCTGCCTCAAGGGGACGGATATTTCCCGTACATACTGCTCGCGTACGGGCGCGACTCCGCCTGCGTCTGTGCGGGGGTAGCCGGCTCAGGCCAAGGTTTTCAGGATGCCGATCACGCGCATGTGGGGCGATCGAAGGCCAAGAGCATCATCGCGAACGCCCGAAGAGACCACAACCTTGTCGAGGTTCCCTTCCACGTGGCGCTCCACTTCTGCCAGCGCGCGTTCCGCGAGGGTGGCGCAGGAGAGCCGCACGGATGGGGGCACATGCTTCACTCTGTACCAGAGGGTGTTCAGAACGCGGCGGACATTCTTGACCCCATGGCAGGCGAGGCCAAAGTCCTGGACTCCGATGCACTCCATCAGGTCGATACGCTGCTGGACGGTCCTCGGCGGGTGGTGTTCAACCTAGAGGAGCGAATCAGCGGCCCCGCGGTCGATGCTGTGCTCGGCGCGCTGACCTCTACACTCGCCCTTCATGATGACGAGAAGCGGCGTAGGGTCGCCGATGAGGTCGTGTCAGCCACGAACACAGCGTTTGATGGTCATGCTCGCCAGACCTGGACCCTCGCAATGGATGTGGTCACCGCCATCTCCGCCCAAGCCGGCTGGGAAGAAGAGCGACAAGCAGCGCGACACATCTCGCTGGCGCTCCAAGCAGGGCGGCCGGGAGCAGACATTCCCTTCTTCCGAATCTGGTCCGAGCGGCAGCTGGCTGCCGTCAGTGAGATGGTAATGTCCGTTCGCGAAGGCCGAGGTCAGTAGTAGACTGGCGCCTCCCCGAAGACGATTTTCAGTCCTCTGAGCGCATGAGAGCAGTCTCCGACAATGTCGAGATACCGCTGCTCATCCCGGAGTCGGATGCCCTTGAGATCGTGGAGTAGATTGCTCTCATCCATCAACTTGACGCTCTTTGCGACCTCGTCGACCAGCGTCCTCAGGCTCTCTGCTGAGGGCGCATCTTCTCGGCCCGAGGCGCTCAGTCGAGCCAGCGTCTCCAGAGCATGGCCCGTGAGCTTGAGGCGCTGAATGAGGAGTGCAACCCGGAAGTCGGGATGGGCCGCTATTCCGGCATCAATCTGGGCAAGCTCAAGCGGTAGGCGGTAGGTCAGCAGATCCGCTTGAACTCTGATGGGCCCATCCTGGGAGGCGTAGCCAAACCCCCTCAGGCGTGCGTGATTGACGCCCTGGATCATGTGGGCGCCGCCGCACGTGAACGCAAAGATTCCCTGGCCACGCTTTCGAAACCCCGTTCCTTGTTTCTTGGCCTTGGCCAAAAAAGCGGTAGCGGTTGAGAGCTTGAGAAACGCGTGGTCTGTCAGATCGTCCAGTGAGACTTCCTGCAAGGCGCCCGTGATCCACTCGGTGCCCTTCTCTGACCAAGATGCCAAGCCCATGAGCGTCCAGGCCAAGTCGTTGGGGGTACCGAAGCTGCTCTTACCGGTCTCTTTGTCGAAGAAGGTCTCGGCGAGGGTGCCGCGGTAGAGGTCACCCACGACGTGGTCTTCACCCTCTACTTGCACGGGTCTGTCCGGCCGAACGCCTGCGTCGGCGAGGGCCTTAAGGATGAGGTCTGGATGAGGCTCAATACGAGTCTCGCCGCGGGCCTCGGGAAACCGGATCGCCCAGCCTGCACCGGTGTCAAAGCGGTCAGCATATTGGGTGAAGAGCCAGTCAACGGCGGGTTGCTGATTCGCCAGAACCATGTCGGGACCAAGCGCGACCAGCCCATGGGCCACGGCCCACGGATTGGTCGGGTCCGAGGCGTAGGTCTTAACGACCTGTTCGAGCCGGTCCATCGCCTGCTGATGTTCCTCAGAGGCTGTCATGGGCGAGGTGGGCCGTCGAGGCTCGCCAGGCCCGATGGCTTGCGGCAGAGATACCTGCAGGGGTGGGGCCGTCGGTTGCACTGGATCAGCGGTTTCTTGCGACCCACACGCAAGGAATAGCCCGAGTAAGAGGCTCATTCTTGGCCTTGCGCATCTAGGATACGCTGGAGGACATCCACCTGGGTGATGGTGTCGTCAGACAGGACGAACAGCATGCCCTCGCGAACAGCAATCCTCGGTGCCTTTACCGGGTGGTCGACAGCCATCACCGTGAAGTCAACGGCTCCGGGCTTCTTGAATTTCGTAGCCTGTCCGTTGTCGGTGAAGATCCAGAGCTTCTTCTTCTCATCGATGGCCATGCTCAAGTCCTCATGGCCGACGCCGATTTGGTCGGAGGTAATCACCGTCCCGAAGCGGAAGCCTTCGGTGTGGTAGCGAACGACCTGATCGCGGTAACCGACGAGGACATGACCACGAGGGTCGGCTATCACCGCGCGAGGAACGCCATCCTCGAGCGAGAACGCTGCAATCTCCTCTCCCTCGAGGTTGTGCACTCTGGCCTGATTCTGGACCACCGCCATCAGGGCCTTCGCTTTCGGCAGATATACGAGGTAGCCTTCACCGCTGAGACCCGGCCGCGCCCTCTTGGTTGCGGAGAGGGTCCATGACCTTGTCGGACGCCCTTCATGGTCGAACACTTGAACTCTGTTGGTGACCTCGAGCGTCGCGAAACCCATGCCTTCCTTGCTCGGCAGGAGGGCGACATCGAGGGGGTTCTCAAACTCGCCAATTTGGTTGCCCGAGCGGGCTCCTGAGGCGTACCAAGGCCGACCTTTGTCGAACCAAGCGTCCGAGACATCAGCACCCGGACCCCACTGTTTCTCGGCGCGTCCGTTCAGCGAGAAGCGCTGAATGCGGTTGTTCCCGATGTCGGCGATGTAGAAGTTGCCGTCGGCATCCATGCGCATGCCCATCGGCTCACCGAAGCTCTTCAACGCCCCGAGGTTCCACCCGGTCTCCCCCCAGTAGGGCACGTTGGCATGTTGATTTCCGATCATGTCCTGATGTGCGGCGAGCAGCTCGGCAGTCTGACTTGCTTCGCTCTCGAGATCACCGCTTGACCGGAGAGCAGCCATCTCGAAGGCAGGGATGGCGTTGGCGTCCTTGAGCAGTCGCAGGGCCTTCATGGCTTTGGCGGAGGAGGGGGCGGCCTGGATCCGGTAGCCGATCGGAACCAGCGCCGGGACCTTCGCACGAGCGTAGGGGGGGCCCTCGGATACGGCATCGAGCAAAAAGTTCAAGCTCTCCTCGTCACCGAATTCCGCACCTTTCTGGGCGGAGTAGGCCTCCTCAAGGCGAGCGATGAACTTCTCGTGGCGTCGCTGTGCATCGGAGGACTGCAGCCACTTGTCGTAGCGGTTGAGCGGCCCGGTCGGAAAGTTGACCGCGACCTCGGCGATGTGGGTATCGGTGAACACCACCCCTTCGTAGGTATCGATGATCTGGAATTTGATCCGTCGGCCTCGCTTACCCACATTGACCACCCGACGGTGCATCTTGTCTTCTAGGACGACCGGGCCTCCGTGGGGCTTACCGTCGATGTGAAGCTGGATGGTTCGGGGACGAGAGAACTCTCGGAATGTGCGTGTGCCCTTCTCGAGCTTGCCCGGCCAGATGGCCACATTTTCAATCTGCGTCGAGGTCTGAAGGTCGAGCTCGAGCCACTCGTTCTCTGCGGTGCCGGGGGTGCCCTCCGCCCAGCTGGTCTTGAATGAGCCGTCGACGGCGCGGCTTGCGCTGTAGGTCGCATCCGAATCTTTGTGTGTAGATGACGCACGAATCGTGCCGGCTTGCACGGTTAAAATGGTCAGGAGCATGGTCAGCATCGGTTGCCTCCAGTGGTCCACGTTCTTACCGTGTGCTTGTTCCCTCTGCCACGGCCCTTTACCTCATGCTTGCGATCCTCCTCATGGCTTCAGCACTCGCTCAGTCCCCCGATGTCCAGGTCGACCTGCACTTGGATACCCCAACACAGATGCTGACCAAGGGCATCGGCCTCGACGCCAAGAGCGGACTTGAGGCGTCGAAGTCCCTGCTCCAAGCTGCCGGGACCAACGTCGTGGTGCAGGTTCTGTGGCCGCCGCGTAAGACGGATCATAAGGCGCGGTCGCTGGCACTGATGGGTGTGGTCGAGAAAGAAGTCCAGCGGGATGAGTCGCTCGTGCTTGCTCTCGAGCCCGAGGATGCGGAGCGTGCGGTCCGAGAGGGGAAGATCGCTGTCGTGGTCAGCATGGAAGGCGCTCACGGCTTGGGCTCAGGTACAGACTGGAAGTCGGTGTTTGAGCACTTCTATGATCGGGGTCTCAGGCTGCTTGGCGTGACGTGGAGCTTCTCGAATCGTTTCGCAGGGTCGAGCGGTGACCAAGGAGGCGGCCTCTCCGAGGAGGGACTCGAGTTGGTGCAACTTGCTCGGTCGAAGCGAGTCATCCTCGATGTCTCTCATGCCAGTCGAGAGACGACGCTGGCCATCTGCAAGGACAGCCCCCACCCCGTGATCGCCTCCCACTCCAATGCTCACGAGCTGCGGGGTCATGTCCGAAACCTCACCGATGATGAGATTCGCTGCATCGCGGAGACGGGGGGGGTGATTGGTTTGAATTTTCACGCGCCGTTTGTCGGAGAAGCGGGCAAGGCTGACGTCTCGAAAGTGGCCGACCACGCGGACTACCTGGCAAGAATTGGGGGACACTCGGTGGTGGCACTCGGGAGCGACTTTGACGGCTACATCAAGAAGCCATCCGGGCTCGAGGACGCCTCAAAGGTCCCAGCGCTCTGGGCTGAACTCGAGCGGCGCGGGTGGTCTCAGGAGCAGCTGCGCGGGGTAAAGGGCGCGAACTTTATGCGTGCATGGAAGCAGGCGAGGTCCGATCGCTAGGTCCAGCGCATCACTCGATAGCCCGCGTCCCCATCGGAGGTCTCCTGCTCGAAGACGGCACAGGCGACGTCATCAGCACAGAGCAAGGTCGATGACCACGGGTTGAGGTACGCGCGCCCGCAGGGGCCTCGGGCCGTGTCTTGGTCGATCACCATCACGCCGCTAAGGCCACGGTACGGCTCCTCTTGGAACAATGCGGGCTCCCCGCTGCGTTGAAAACCGTAGCGACGATGGTC
>CAZKOI010000092.1:0-10751 GCA_964554315.1 uncultured Enterobacterales bacterium
GGCAACTGGTTCAGCGCAAAGAGGGCCTCAGGCTTGCTGGCCGTCCAGTCGTCGGAGGCAGGCAGCTCACCAATGAACTGCACATCATCGCTGGACGAAGGCTTCGCACGCAGAGGGCCTGCTCCGCCCACCTCTCCCCGAGGCTCGGGCGTCTCCGCCACCGTCGGCATAGCCGCCATCTCGGTGGGCGCATCCTCAGGCTCAAGATCCGCGGGGAGACCGGAATCCGGCGCAACACGCGGCCCTGGGCCGGTTGGCATGGTGAGCTTGGAAGCCCGCTCTTTGTTGACCGAACCCGGATCGGGAGCGTCGAAGAGACTGGAGAGTGGGTCGAAGCCTTTCTTTCGGTCAGACATGATCATTCCTCTGGAGACGTCGCCATCCGCGCGCCGCCTTGCAGGTTACCCAATAGCGCATGCGACCCCTGGACTGCAATCCATTTGACTGGCAAAGCCTCCATGTCCCCGGCGAAATTTCCGTCTACCTGATTCGCCACGGCCAGACTGAGTGGAACAAAGAGCGTCGTTTTCTGGGTCGGTCCGACATACCGCTCGACGAAATCGGACGCGCCCAAGCCGTACGACTCGCCAATGCAATGGCAGACCTTCCCCTCAACCAGATCTACAGCAGCCCCCTGAGCCGGGCATGGCAGACTGCCGAGGCATTGGCAGAAGGAAGGAGCTGCACGATCGAGGCGGCCGAGGGACTGACAGAGCTTGATCAAGGAGACCTCGAGGGGCGATACGGTGCGAACCTTCAGAACGAATTTCCTCGGTTTTATGAACAATGGAGAGCCGACCCCACCCATGTTCGGATCCCAGGAGGTGAAACACTGGCCGAATGCGCAGAGCGTTCAGTCGAGACATTCCGAGAGCTAGTGCGGCGCCACACCTCGGGCTCCTCCATCGCAATCGTCGCCCATCGCGTGAGCATCTCTGCTGTGCTGGCCGAGGTGATCGGCCTGCCCGTGCGCTACATCATGAGGATTGGGCAGCAAAACACGGCTGTGAATCTACTCAGCCACAGCCCCAGCGGCAGAACCACACTCCTCAGGCTCAACGACGCCGGCCACCTGACCGAGGCTCACTGAGCAGCCGCGAAGCCCTCGATCACGATGCTGGGTGTGATGACTTCTGGAAGCGGAATCGGCGGCGCGCTGGGATCGGCGGGCAGCAACAGGTAGAACGGAACCCCCGCCTTGCCAAAGCGCTGAAGCCACTCGGTGATCACCGGATCCCGTCGGGTCCAGTCCGCCTTGAGTGGCACGATACCCTTCTCCTTCATGGCCGCTCTCACCGTCTCCGACTCGAGCACCGTCTTCTCGTTTGCTTTGCACGATAGACACCAGTCTGCAGTAAAATCGATGAACACCGGCTGACCCTTTAGGGCGGCAACCCGCTCCTCAGAGAAGGCCTGCCAAGGGACGGCCTCGGAGAAGTCGAGGTCCCGCTTCACTTCGCCCGTGTCGGCTGTTTCAGGCGCTGCAAAATCGGTGACGAGGAAGATCTCACCTGCGCCGATCGAAAGGACGACCGCCACAAACAACGCGGTCACCTTGGAGCCCGTCGTCGCAATCGGTCCTCCCCAGCGGCCTACCACCCAACACGCAAACCCGATCGCGCAGAGAAAGGCCACTAGCCCCACCGCACCGGCCTCTCCTGTTTGCGAAGCCACCACATCGAGGAGCCACACCGTCGTCGCCAGCAGTGTGAACCCAAGAAGGTGCTTGAAGGTGTCCATCCAAGCCCCCGGTTTGGGAAGCAGACTCGCCAGTGCAGGTATGTAGGCTATCGCCAGAAAGGGTGCGGCGAGTCCCAGCCCTGCGACACCGAAGAACAGCAAAATGCCTGTGCTCGGAAGCGTGAACGCAAAGCCCATCCCCGTCCCAAGAAACGGCGCGGAGCACGGCGTCGCCAGGAATGTGGCGAACGCCCCCGTCAGGATGTGCCCAAGCATCCCCTCTTTGTTCTGTGCGGACGACATGCTGGTGGCCCCGAAGGCCGGAACCTCAAAGACGCCAAGCAGCGACAGGCCGAAGACAAAAACGATGGTCGCGAGCCCGATGACGTATTCCGGTGTCTGGAACTGAAATCCCCAGCCCACTTGGACGCCCATCATGCTCTTCAGAACGACCACCGCGCCACCGAGCGCCAAGAATGAACCAATGACCCCTATGGTGTACCCCAGGCCAGCCCGCTGCCGGTGGCCCGCATTCGCGTCCGACGACTCCACGAGGCTGTAGATCTTCAGACTCAGAACAGGGAGCACACACGGCATGATGTTGAGAAGCATGCCGCCCAAGAATGCCATCAAGAGCATCGGTAGGAATCCCTTGGACGGTGCATCTGGACGACCCTCCGCCGGTCCCGAGCCCTTGGCCTCCACCGTGCCAGCGCTGGCCGCGGTTCCCGACCCTGCCCACCGCAGGGGCACCGAGAACTCGGTGCGCACCACGTCATCTCCTCGGGCAAGCTGAAACAATCCCCCCACAGCGTCTGCGGCCGGCACCACTTCAGGCGCGAAGGTCTCCCCGCTCATGGTGATTCGTGTCCCGCCGTCGATGGCTTCGAACTGCGTGTCGAGAATCATCCACTGATCACCGGCGATTGGAACAAAAAACGGCCACCCCGTCGCGTCTCGCTCGAACGTTCCGTCGTGCTTGACCTCGAGGGTCACCGTGAACGGCGACTCGGGCTGGACCTCTGAGGGCGACACGGTGCCCGAGATCAAGATGTCGCTGGGGAGACTGCTCGGGTGGAAGGCCTTCGCGTGGTCGAAGAGCGGTGCAACTGCCGAGCCCTCTTCGGACGCCTTCGCCACCACCTCAATCGTGCGCTCAAGAGAGACACTGCCCGGAATACACGACACCTCGCAGACCAACCAGCTCGCCTCGAGTCCGATGGTTGCCGGGCCGAGCGCCATGTCCGCTGGAAAGGTCATCTCCGTGAACAGCAGGACCTCGTCCTCGTATCCATAGGAGACGATGCCCTGCAGCTCAAACTTGTGTGGAACGGGGTACTCGTAAGGCGTACTCACAACCCCGGGCGGCGTTGCCCATTGAATGGACGTCGGCAGGCCGATGTCGCCAGGGCTCTTCCAGTAAGTGTGCCAGTTCTTGTCCTGCTCGAGGTGCAGCCCCACTCGAAGCGTCTGTCCAGGGGCGACCTGATCGTGGTCAAAGAGCAGGCGCGCGTGCACTTGGTGAGGCTTACCCGGCTGATTCTCCGGACGCTTGGACGCACTGTCTGGGACATCCGACATCGACACCGACGGGGGGGCTTCCCACCCCGGAGGCGGAAGACTGGTTCCAGCGGCCTGCGCTAACCCGAGGCTGAAGATGGCTGCGAGCATGGTCATCGCTTCTCGCCCGCTTCAACCCTCAGTGTGGCCTCGACGACATCCGTCTGCGGCATCCAGCACAGCGACTTCTTGCACCCCTGGTACCGCACTTCGAACTTCAGCGTGTAGGTGCCGGCCTGCGCAACGCCCTTCACGGGCACGTCGATCAGGACGTCCATATCGTACTGCTCTCGTGTTGCGCTCGGATCCGCGGGGTCAGGCTTGACGAAGCCCGGCGGAAAGGACGCCTCGCCCGTCAAAACGGTGGTGCTGGACTCATCATCGACGCGCGTGACCTCCATCATGTCTCGGTAGAGGTGGTGGTCCTTGGGTACGTGCACCAGGACCTGCACGACACCGTCCTGACCGACGGCGGTTGACGCGGACTTACCCTCGACGCGGAACGGGTTTGGCGTGACCGCAAATGCGTCGCCTGAACCCAAGAGTACACAGAACACCATGAACATCAGCTTCCGAAACATACCAATCTCCTCTCCGGTCAACCCCTAACCAAGCGCCATCATGCCGGATAGGGGGGGTGCTCCGCCATTCAATTCGGCCGCATTATGATTCGCCCCACCTCCCAACAACTCGAGAACGTGTCGCCCATCGAGCGCTTTTGGTTCGCCACTGCCGATGTGCTGCTCCGGACTGCTCGCCCCATCCTCATCCTCTGGAATCGGCTGTTCATGGTGCACTTCTCGTGGTTGATGACAGGTCCGCGGGTACGCCGCTGGGGGATGGAGCACCTGGCCGAGTTGGGCCCGGAAGACTGCCTGATTTTTGTCTCCAATCACCGCTCATTCTTCGACTTCTACGTCATCGGTCCCATCCTCTACACGCGCACTCGACTAGCGAAGACCATCCTCTTCCCGGTTCGTGCACCGTTCTTCTATGACTCCGTCGTGGGCGGGGTGGTCAACGGAATCATGAGTGGCTTCTTCATGTTCCCCCCGATCATGCGCGAGAAGGAGAAGCGAGCCTTCAATGCCTATGCGCTCGACCGCATGGTGGCGGAGCTTGAGCGCCCAGGAATGCTCCTCGGCATCCACCCCGAGGGCACTCGAAACAAGAGCCCCGACCCGTATACCCTCCTCCGCGCCCAGCCCGGCGTGGGCACGATCCTCGCTCGGTCCGCCCACACGCGCGTCGTCCCCGTGTTCGTTACCGGTCTTTCGAACGGCTTCGGCAGCGAGTTTTCGCGGACTTGGGGCAGGCGGCGCCGAGAGTTTCCTATCGACGTCGTCTTCGGCGCACCGATCGAGTTCGACGACCTGAGGGAACAAGGGAATCGCCTCGCGGTCCACATGAAGATGACGCAGAGGTGCATGAGCGCTGTCGAAGCTCTCGGTCACCACCACCGCGACGAAATTGCCCAAACGGTGGGGCGCTAAAACAGTGGCATGGCTCGTCGTGTCGCTGGGGGCGTCCGTGCTCTTTATGGTCGGCGGCGCAGCGGGATATCGAGCCGGCCGACACCACGCCTCGGCCCAGGGACCGGGAGCCCTCCTGCACTACCCTCCTCCGCTCACTTGGATGCGCGGGCGCCTGATGTCCGCCAAGTGGGTTCAGCGCATCGGGTTGATGTACCTCCTTGCAGGTCTCTGTTTAATGGTCACAACCACTGCCGCCGGACTTCTGCCCGGCGAACGAAGCGCGGAGCCCATGGTCTGCACCGCTCTAGCGAAAGTCCTTTCTGCCCCGGACTGGACGCCCGCCGTTTGGCAAACCCGCGATGCGAGAGAGGGGCAAGAGGCTTGCGCCATTCATCTTGTCGCACCCGAGGATGGTACGCGATGGTTCACCATTCGGATGTGGTCGGATGGCGCTCTCGTGACAGACCACTACCGGCACCAGCTGGCCATGCTCGAACGCCAAGGCATGAGCCTCAAGCCCCTCAACGGCATGGGTGAGCGAGCCGTCCTTGCTTCACCTCGGTCGGCGGGTCAATACAATCCACGCATCGTCATCTCGCGCGAGGGCGGTCTGCGTGTGATCGAGATGAACCCCCGCGTGCTTGCACCCGCTCAGGTTACCGAACTCCTTCGGGCATCGGACAGCATTTCCATGTAGAATCCGGGGAAGAGGAAGTGAATGCTGGTCGCGTTTTTTATCGCAGAATCCGTGGCCATGACGCCGGCCACGTGTGGCACGCCCGGCCACCTGCAGACCGCACTGTCCACGCCTCTTGACCTCATCGCTCCACCTTCGACCGACCTGGTTGACCAAGAGAGCCACGGCGAGATCCCGAACGTCGCGTACTCGGATCGCTTCGCCCTCAAGTGGGGCCCCGATCTGGCGCTGACGGACGATGAGACGGAGCGTATCTTGGCCGACTTCGCGTTTGCCCGAGACACGCAAGTCCTGGACTGGGAGATGGACGATCCGACCGGCTACGGTGGAACGTTTTTCAACGTCTACATCGGCGACTCCGGAGGGAGCGTCCCCTCGTCCTTGGGCAATGCGGGCTACTACACGCTCGACGGAGCCGGCTACCCGATGATTGTCCTCAACCGGGACTACCTGACCGACGAGCCCTACTTCCGATCCGTCATCGCTCATGAGTTTTTTCATGCCGTCCAGCATGCGCACGAAGCCTTCTTCTACGAGGACACAGGCTTGTGGTTCTGGGAGACGACGGCGAGCTGGGCAGCGGGTCGGACCGTGCCTGAGAGTGGGGCCTTCTATGGCTTCCTGCCTTGGTACGCCCTCCAACCCCAAGCCGGCCTGTATCACCACAGCCTCGACGAATACGGTGGCCTGCCGCCCGACCTCCATCAGTACGGAGCCTTCATCTTTCCGTGGTACATATCCGAGGTCCTGCTCGTGCCCGAGGCCATCCTCGCTGTTTGGCGTACCGGTGACATGAGCGACGACCCTCTCCGGGTCCTTGAGTCGGTCCTGAGCGAAACCATCGTCGCCGATGCAATTGCAATGCACGCGGCTAGAAACCTGACGTGGGACTACGAACGTGGCGCTGAGTTTGCCGCAACGGTGGAGTCGTGGGCATCTCATATGGCCGCGCAGGACCAACGCTTTGCGCCCTTGATTGACCACTCCGAGCCAGACTTCTTCACCATTCCAGAAGAACACTGGCCTCGCGCGGGTGGCTACGCCCTGGTACAGGTTCCAGTGGACGCTGTGACACCGGCCGGCCACATCACCGTGAAGCTCGCCGGCGACGCTGCCGCAGCACACCCGTCCGCGGAACCCGAGGCCGAGCTTGCGGCGGTTCTGGTCGACCTGACCGTCGATGGCCCACGGTACCATCCGATTCGGCGAGACCTTCCTCACACCAATGTCTGGCTCGATGAAGGAACCGAGGTGTGGCTGGCGGTGGCCAACACCGGGCTCCTTGAAGACGCCTTTCACCCTACGCCGTTCATGGTGTCCTTCGCTCCCCTCCCCGATGCACCTGAGCCGGGCGACACCGGCGAACCTGAGCCGCCTGAACCCGTTGATACAGGAGTCCCTCCCGCTGAGGACACCGCGGCCCCCTCTGGACCCGAGGACTATGTGGTGCCCGAGGCCAAGGAAGAGAAGGCCAGCGGTTGCACAGCGGCTCCTCACCCTCCATCGATTTGGCTGCTGTTCCTGGGAGCGGTGGCCATCCGTGAGCGGACCACAAGACGCCCGTGACTGTAGATCTATCGTCGACGGCCGTCGTCATACCGGCGCTAAACGAGGCCGAGAGTGTCCCCTTTGTTCTCAAGGACATGCCCGCCGTGGGCGCGGTCTACGTCGTCGACAACGGCAGCACCGACGACACAGCGGCCGTGAGCCAGCGGCACGGCGCCACGGTGCTCTCCGAGCCCAACCGAGGATATGGAAGAGCTTGTCTCAAGGGAATTCAGGCCGCCCGTGCTGAGGGATTTGCAGTCATTGTCATTCTTGATGGCGACCACAGCTTTAGGCCCTCTCAAATGGCCAGGTTGGTCGGACCCATCCTGTGCGACCAAGCCGACATGGTCCTCGGCGACCGAACAAGAACGGCAGAGCCCGGCGCGCTCACGCTGCCGCAGCGCTTTGGCAACGCTGTCGCCACACGAATGATTCATGCGATCAGCGGTCACCGCTACCGTGACATGGGACCTTTCCGAGCCATCCGTACGTCCAGCCTCGTGAGCCTCGACATGAAGGATCCGAACTTTGGCTGGAATGTCGAGATGCAGCTGAAGGCCTTGAGAGCTGGACTGAGAGTCCTCGAGGTGGATGTGGACTGCAGGAACCGTGTCGCCGGAGCATCGAAGATAAGCGGTAACCTCCGAAGTGCGGCACGCTGCGGTGTATTGATGATGGCTGCCACCCTCCGATACGCGCGATGAGCCCCAAGATTGTCGTCCTGACTAAGGCACCTCGGGCTGGTCGGGTCAAGACGCGCCTGGCGCAAGACCTGGGGGACGAGGTCGCCGCCCGCATCCACGAGCTGCTCGTAATGGAGACCCTCCGACGAGCAAAGCGTACAGGCCTTCCGGTAACAGTCAGCCTCGCGCTCGATGAAGATGACTCGTTTTCCGTCAAGCTCTCCTCCCTTGGTGTCCAGGTCGAGCCTCAGTGTGCCGGCGATCTGGGCCAGCGTCTCCGTCACGCGCTCCGCGGTGAGGGCATCGCCATTGCACTCGGCACCGACTGCGTCACCTTCCAGCCGGATTGGCTGCTGCGCATCCACGCACGAACGGATGCCGTCTATGTCGGGCCAGCCGATGACGGCGGGTATTGGTGCATTGCCGTCGATGGGAGCGACACAGAGGCTGCACGCCACCTGTTTGAAGGCATGCCTTGGTCCGAACCTACACTCCTTCAGTGCACGGAACGGCGCCTACGTGAGGCAGGCCGACCGTTGGTCCGCCTGCCCAGCGCATATGACATCGACCGCCTTCAAGACCTGGAGCGACTCCTGAGAGACCCTGCCTGCTCGACTCAACTTCGTCAGGCCGTGACCCCGCTACTTTGAGTCTGCGTTGAACGGAATCAACACCTTATTGAGAGTGGGGTTCCAAAAGGGTGGAGGTGGAGGCAGCTGCCCAACCTTGTTGAGGGCCGCCAGCGCTGCTGCATCCCAGGCCTTGAAGCCACTCCGCTTGGGTGCGCTGACCCCCAAAATGGTGCCCTCCGCGTCGATGCTCACGAGGAAAGAGATCTCAACCCCGGGCGCCTTCTTCGCGATCTTCTTGGGCATCTTGAAGTGAGGGTAAACGGCGGCCCTGCACTGCTCAAAGTATGCATCAAGGTCAAACGCTTCTTCTGCCTGCGGCTTCTTCTCTTCAGGGTCCTCGACGGCAGCAGGCGCCTCAATCTCAGGGATCGCATCCAGCATCGACTCCACGCCGTCGTCGGCCGCCGCCGTACCCGTGCCTGCAAAAGACAACAAAAACAAACCCAAGGTCACCATGTCTCGCCTCCGTTGCCACATTAAGCCTTTCCCATCTGCCGATGTCAACGACCAACCTGTCTTGCGAGGAATCGATGCCCCCAGTCACCGAGCTTCCCGATAACACCGCCACCATCCACATTATGGGCGTCGGTGGCACCGCGATGGCGGCGCTCGCCGGTATGTTGGTGGATGCCGGATACGCAGTCACGGGTTCCGACGGCAACGTGGTGTACCCGCCGATGAGCGACGTTCTGGAGGGCCTAGGGATCAAGCCCGCGGTGGGATTCAGTGCAGAGAACCTTAGCCATGCGCCCGACCTGGTGGTCATCGGGAACGTCGTCCGGTCGACCTACGAGGAGGCCGAGGCGGTGGTCGCTCGCGACATTCCTTACATCAGCTTCCCGGCCTTGCTCGGCGCGAGGTTCCTCTCCGACACACGCAACATCGTGGTCGCGGGGACCCACGGCAAGACGACGACCACCGCAATCGCGTCGTGGCTCCTTGAAGCCGCAGGACGTAAACCCGGCTTCTTGGTCGGCGGTGTCGTGGCAGGCTTCGATCGAACGGCCCGGGCATCGGCCGGGCAGCACTTCGTGATCGAGGGAGATGAATACGACACAGCCTATTTTGACAAGGGCCCGAAGTTCCTCCACTATCGCCCTGCCACGGCCATCCTCACCAGCATTGAGTTCGACCACGCAGACATCTACGAAGATCTCAACCATTGTCAAGAATCCTTCCGGAGACTCATGGGCATCATGCCAACGGATGGCTGTGTTGTTGCCCGAACCGACCACGACCCCGTCGCTGAGGTCGCCGCGCTCGCCGAGTGCGAAGTCCGGCGATACGGCCGCGATCAAGAGTGGGATGGCCGCATCGATTCCATCGATACCCAAAGGGGTCGAATGACATTCACGGTGCTCCGCGATGGCAGGGCGTGGGGCCAGTTCGAGTCCATCATGGTTGGCGAACACAACCTCTACAACCAGGTCGCGGTCGTTGCCGCGCTACAGCGAGAGGGACTCAAGCCTGAAGACCTCAAACAAGGGTTCGCGACCTTTGGGGGAATAAAGCGTCGGCAAGAGGTCAGAGGAGAGCCTGCGGGAGTGACCGTCATCGACGACTTCGCGCATCACCCCACCGCAGTCCGGCTCACCCTCGATGCACTTCGAATGCGCTTTGGAGGACGCCGTCTCTGGGCCATCTTTGAGCCCCGAAGCAACACGAGCCGCAGAAATATCTTTCAGACCCAATATGCAGAGGCCTTTGACGCGGCAGATATCACCGTCATCGCAGATCCCTTCGGCGTCTCAGGCATCCCTGAGCAAGAGCGGATGGACCCCGTTGCGCTGGTTGATGGAATCCGAGCGCGCGGCAATGAAGCCTTCAACTGGCCTCAGCCCGATGACATCGTCACCCGAGTACTGGCCAATGTTCAGCCCGAGGATGTCGTTGCAGTCTTGTCGAATGGAGGCTTCGGCGGACTGCATCAAAAACTAATAAGCGGCATAGAATCTCGGTTTTTGGGCCAATAGAGCAAAAGCGGACATTTTCTGGCTTGCAGCGATCGCGGGTAAGAAGTACTGTACAGATGTTCACCCCCTGCAGATCCCCCTGCAACCCCTCTCCCTCTCTCTTCATTTATTGAATCAGGACAAGCAGATGCCCATTGATCCCAAGCGCACCAAAGCCCTCGACGACGCCCTCGCCAGTATCGAAAAGCAATTCGGTAAAGGCGCCATCATGCGGATGGGCGAGTCCGAGATCCCTAAGATCGACGTTATCTCTACCGGCAGCATCGGGCTCGATGTTGCCCTCGGCATCGGAGGCCTGCCGAAGGGCCGAATCTGCGAGATCTATGGCCCAGAGTCATCCGGTAAGACGACCATCGCGCTTCAAGCCATCGCACAGTGCCAAGCGAGGGGCGGCGTCGCGGCCTTCATCGATGCAGAGCACGCCCTCGACCTGAACTATGCAAAAGCGCTTGGTGTCAACGCAGAGGAGTTGCTCATCTCGCAACCTGACTGCGGCGAGCAGG
>CAZKOI010000093.1:0-10722 GCA_964554315.1 uncultured Enterobacterales bacterium
GGGCGGCCATGGATGGGATTCTAGGGGCGGGCTCTTGCGACTACAGCTACGGCACCTCGCCTGGGGTTTCGGCACCCTATGTGGCGTCGACCTTCCGCTTGCGGAACACAGGCTCCAATGCCTTCAGCACCTCGGTGGCTGGGGTGGCTGTCGACAGTGTGGATGTGTCAGAGGACGGCTTTCCATCGACCGAGGACGCGAACGAAGGCTACAGCCTGATGCTCAACGGCAGCACGATCAGTGCCTCCGACCCCGACCTCGCGAATGACGACGGTGCCAACTGGACCGTGACGAGCGACAGCACGTACTCGTATGAAGAGGTCGACGGCGAGCACAACCAAGGCACGCCCGGCGTAACCAACCCCACGGTGCCCTGACCTCGCCAAATCTGATGATCAAAGGAACGATATCGCTCTATGCAGAGGTCCTCGCGGAGACCGGTCAGGCTCTGCTCCGAGGACCGTTCGTGTGGCTCTTTCTGTTGGTTCTACCCGTGGTGCTCTCGGTCGCGGGTGCGCTCCTGTCGCCCCTCGGGATCATCGGCGGCTTCATCTATGGCTTTGGGTCCGTCTATCTCATCGGCGCCTACCTTTACGGCGTAGGGCAGAGCGTGTCTCAGCGGAGTGCACTCGGTGTGGCGATCGTGAGAGAGAGCATGGGTCATCATGTCTGGGACGTGATGGGCATTGCCTTTCTGCACTGGATGCTGAGCCTCGCACTGCAGTTTGGCACGCTCCCCGATGTGTTGCCGAAGCTGATTGCGATCGTCACCTTCATCCTCTTCAATCCCTGGCCGGAGGTGATTCATTCCGACCGGGCCCAGGGATCGATGGACATTCTGGTCCGTGCCTTTCGCTTCATGCAGTCCAACGGCCCCGAGTGGGTGGTTCCGCACCTCCTGTTCTTTGTCCTCGGGTTCGGCACGATGATGGTTCCCGGAGACCTCTCTTCGTTTGTCCTTGGGGCCGGTCTTGTGCTTCACCCGGTGATGGTCTTTCGGGCGGTGCTCTATCGAAAGCTGTCCTCCGGCTCGCGGAGAGCGCGCGCCTGGAAGAGCCGATTCTAGGCGCGGCGCCTTCGTCGGAGCAAACCCATCAGCGGAAGCAGCAGCCATGCCTCGGCGCCGGTCTTGGTGCTTGAGCAGCCACAGCCTGAGCCTTTCTCCTGGGCATCGTCCTGGCTGTCCTCAGAAAGCACAGGCGGCTCAGAGGTGTCATCAAGACGCCCGGTGTCGGGAGGGGGCGGCTCGTCCGACCCCGTGTCAGGGTCGCCGGTGTCGGGCGCTCCGCTGTCCTCGGTGGTGGTGATCACGGTGTAGCTGTCGACCATCGCCCAAAAGTCGGGGTCGTTGCCGTCGTAGCCCAAGGCCCAGAAGCCGACTCCTTGAACCCCTTGATCCACGCTCCATTCGAGCTTGGTCTCGATCGTATCGTGGTCGTCATACCAGAGTTGACCGACCTCGGTGAAGGCCCAGGCTGTCTGGCTGGTCTCCTCAAAGCGGGCAGGGTACCCCGCGGCCCGCTCGATGGCGTTGACCATGGTGTGCGACACCGCTTCGCCGGACGACGTGCCTGGAACGGCATCCGACGGCGAGGGCCACTCGCGTCCATAGAGGGGCAGGCCGATGACAATCTTGTCGTCGGGTGCGCCGTAGGTGCGATAGTCGTCGAGCGTCCAGTCCATGGCGTAGTCCGACGGCCAAGGTGAGCCACCGTAGAGCGGCGAGACCGGTCCAGGTGACCCCCCGCCCCAGTGGTAGTCGTAGGCCATGATGAAGAGTCCGTCCGAGGCGAACGCGAGCTCATCGTAGTCGTATGCTCCGGACCAGTCGATGGCTGGGGTGTCGACGTAGACTTCGTCGACTTCTGCCTTGAGCTCGGCCACAAAGGAGACCAAGTTGGCCTTTTGGCTGGCGGGAGTGCCCTCAAAGTCGACGTTGACGCCATCCGCACCGTAATCGTTCACCAGTCGGGCCAAGGCCGTCACCGCATTGGTCCGGTGGGTCGCGCTGCCCAGCACACTGTTCTGTGTGTCGTCATCGAATACAGCAACCGTGAGGTGGACCTTGGTGCCGACGGCATGGGCGGCGGCGACCAGGTCTGACGCGATGTTGGTCCAGCCGCTGGTCTCTGTCGGAACACCGGTGCTGCTCAGGCCCACTCGAAAATAGGCCACGTGGGTCAGCGAGTCGAGATCGAGGCTCAGCGGATCGCTGATCCAGTAGGGCAGGAAACCATAGGACGTGAGGCGCTCTCCCGCAGGCGTAGGAATGGCCCGCTGATGGGTGAGGTCAGACCCGAGCGCCTGGGCCATGTGGTGGGCGTGAGGGGAGAGCTCAACGCTGAGGGCAGAGCCAATGAAGAGATATGTCAGGGGCAGCACACGATCTCCAAAGCAGGGGAGGAAGAGGTCATCTAGGCACCGCCGAAAGCGTTTGCAACGGCCACGCTGCAGGTTTAGGGTCTAACCGTGGGACGCGGTGCGAGCCTGTCCGGGAGTGAGTCATGGGATTTTTTAGTCGGGTCGGAAACCTCTGGAAGGGTTTCTGGGGCCTGTTCATCTCCGATATGGAAACCAACAATGCCGAGGCTGTGTACGAAGCCGCCATCGAGGAGCGCATCCAGAAGCACCGGGAGCTCAAGAAGGCCGTGAGCGGCATCGTCTACCTCCGAAACAAGCTGCAGACGGACCTCGAGGAGAAGCAATCTGCCCTGGCCGAGATCCAGCCACAGATTCCAGTGGCCATTGAGGAAGGTGAGGACGAGGCCGCACTGGTTCTCATCCAGAAGAAGGACGAGCTGACCCAAGCGATAGCCGGCATCCAGGGCGAGCTTGAGAAGGTCAGTGTCCAGGCCGAGGAGGCCAAGGCGGGTCTAGTGGCGTTCCAGGGCGAGATCGAGAAGCTCAAGCGAGAGAAGCACGAGATGTTGGCCAAGAAGGCAAATGCCGAGGCTCGAATCCAGATTCAAGACACGCTCGACGGGCTCAGCACGGATGCCGATATTCGGGCGCTCGAGAATGTGCGAGAAGGCATCGACAAGCTTCATGCCGAGGCGGACGTCGGCGCCGAGATCAACGACGCCAACCTGGACGCCAAGCTGGACGATATCAAGGCCAAGACGGCCACGGCCTCGGCGCGCGCGCAACTCGACGAGATGAAGAAGCAGATGGCGGCTCAGAAGGCCGCCAAGGACAGCAAGGTCGAGAAGACCATCTGAGGTCCTCTCCCGCAGTTGAGCGGGCAGGTGTGGAATGAAGACTCTGACTGGGTACGCGGTGGCATGGTGGATGGCGCTGACCGACCGCCGGCGACGGGTGGCTTCCGGCCTTGTCCTGATCGGTCTGCTGTACACCGCTCATTACCTCGTCTATTGCTTTCCACAGCCTTTCTTCATCGAAGATGCAGCGATCTCCTTCGCGTATGCCCGCAATTGGGTCGACGGCAGCGGCCTCTCGACCTACGTCGGCGGACCCCGTGTGGAGGGCTACTCCAATCCCAGCTGGACTTTCTTGCTCGCGGGGCTCTATGCCTTGGGCTTGCCTCTCTTCACCACGGCGAAGGTCTTAGGCTGGGTTTTTGGGCTCGCGACACTGCCGCTCGCCTGGGCGCTGACGCGGCGGGGGCTGCCCGATCGAGAGGACGCCTGGCTCCACCCGGACTTTATGGCGCTGATGGCCCCTTTCGGCCTCGCAATGAGCGTACAGTTCACAGTTTGGAACAGCAGCGGGCTGGAGAACAGCCTCTTCTGTTTCCTCCTGGCGCTCGGCCTCCACCGCTGCGTGGTGGAGCTGGAAGAGGGCGGTCGGCCTTACTCGGCGCTGGTATTCTTTCTGCTCTGTGCGTCGCGCCCTGAGGGCATCATGTACACCCTGGTGGCTCTGGGGCTCAGGCTTTGGCACGCGATGTTCTCTGCAGAGGGTCGCGCCGACCCCCCGCTCCAGCGTGCCTGGGGGGTGGGGCTGTGGTGTGCTGTACTCCTTGTACCGCTGGTGGCCTACCACGCCTGGCGGTACTGGTACTTCGCATGGGAATTCCCCAACACCTACTACGCCAAGCTCGGCACGGGCCGGGCATTCAAGCCCTTTGCTTGGACGCGCAAGGGGTGGAAGTACATCAACGCGTGGGCGGGTCCTCACGGCGGCCCCTATCTTCTGGCTGTGGTCGCCATGGGCTATCTCGGATTCGCCCGACGGCTCCGCTGGGTCACCGCTGGGGTCCTTGGGGTGTATGCACTCCTGCTTGGCTGGGACGGGCGCGCTGGCCTCGACACGACGCCGGAGTGGTGGGCGTCGATGGCGGATGCATGGATAAAAGTGCGCGTATGGGCGCTCGGTGCTCTGGTTCCCCTCTTTTGGTTTGCCAGCCTGAGGACCCGTGCGTGGCGGGCTCGAGGTGTGGTCTGGCTGTGCGCTGCGGCTGGCCTGTTCTTCGTCGTCTACGTGGGCGGGGATTGGATGAAGGCACACCGCTGGTTCAATCTCTTCAGTGTCCCCATGGTCGCGGTGATGGCCATCGCGCTCACCGAGGTCGTCTGGGCAATCAGCGGAGCGTCGAGGGCGTGGCCTCGGGGGGGATGGTCTGGAATGCTGCGGTCTCGGCTCTCCTTCGGCGCACTGGTCATGCTCATCGGGGCCGGCGCGTGGGGTGTGAATGAAGCACGCCTGAGCGGGGAGTTCCTGGGCAACCCAGAGACATCGGTTCGCGACATCCACCGGCGGGTCATGTACATGCGAGATGTTCAGCGCCGCCTCGACATTGACCACGTGACTCTGCTGGATGTCGACATGGGTGCGCACATGTTCTACTCGGACTGGGCCATCGTCGACATCGCAGGGCTTGTCGATGTGCCGATGGCGCGGCACTCGGACTTCAACAAGCGCTTTCTCCGTGAGTACATATTCGAAGAGCGAAAGCCGGACTTTGCGCACGTCCACGGCGGGTGGGCTCGGGCCTCGCGCATTCCGAAGATTTCGGAGTTCTCAGAACAGTTCATCGAGATACCGGGCTACGCCATCGGTGCGCGAAAGCTGCACATCGGAAACCACATCAACAAGAAGATCTTCGTGACGACGGACGACAAGTCCGAGCCTCAGGCGACCTTTGGCGGCGTGGTCTCTCTGGTGGACGTGTCGGTGCCGGCGCCCTTGGTCCAACCCGGAGCACGCCTCTTCGTCGAGACGTCATGGCGGGCAAGGCTGGCCAAGCACGGCTTTCGGATCCTGATCGCGGTCACTGCGGCCGATGGTACGCGAGCCGTGAGCGCCTTTGGGCCGGGGTACGACTGGTATCCGCCGGAGGACTGGAAGCGCTCGGAGACCGTGACCACAAAGGCGCGTGTCAGCATTCCGAGAGACTTCCCGCTTGGGGTCGCCACACTCGAGGTAGCCGTCCTGGATGAGAAGACGGGATCGGTGCTTGGCGCCGACGATGTCGAGACCGTCTCGCCTTGGATTGCGGGCGCCCATCGGCTTCAGGCCGCCGTCGTGATTGGTGATGCTGAGGCGGTCTCTGAAGCGTCTGAAGAGGATCGCGCAGCGGCACTCGCGCTCGCCGGATCGGGTGAGTGTGAGGCGGCTTGGGAGGCGTGGAAGAATGCTCAGCGCCACGTGCCGTTCCGACAAGAGTATGCGAGTCAGCACGACGCGAGCATAAGGACCGCTGTCGCGGACTGCTATGCGTCTCTGGCCGCCGCCCGTGAGGCCGACCTTGAGCGAGCCGATGCGCTCCTAGAGGGGCTTCGATGGGACCATGCTGCACCCTCCGTCCTTGCGTTAGCGCGACCGCTCGCGGAATCTCTGGAGGCCCAGGGGGATGCGCTATGGGCCTCAGAGGATCTCGAGGGGGCCTATCGCGCGTTCAACGTCAGCGTCGGGCTCGATCCTCGCCGGTCTTGGGCACGTCGAAAGGCGGAAGACGTACGCGACCTCCGCCTCAAGATCGTCCGCCCGGGCCGCAAGAAGGCCCCCAAGAAGGACGCTAGCAAGCCACGGGGCCGGCCTTAGTCTGGCGACTGCGCGGACGACCGGGTGACGGGTCGGACTCAGTGGAAGGCGGGCTGCCTGAAGTCGCGTCCGGCAACCTCAACGAAGTCGACGAGCTGGAGCAACCTCGAAAACACCCGATCTCCGACGCGGTCGCCCACCGTCTGGACCGACGTGGTCGTTGTCGCGAGGTTGGGAGGGGCGGCGCCAGAGGGCGGCCCAGGGGTGTAGTTGGTGGTCGCCAAGGTGCATCCCATGGCATTGTACCGGCGACTGATGACCTCATCGATGATGGTGAGCTCCCAGTCCGAAAGCCGTCCCTTGCCCAGCTCATCGATGGCGAGCACCTCGACCTCGGCCAGCTCGGTGAGCAGCGGGGCATCGGAGCGTCCCTCGCTGTAGCCCTCTTTGAGCATGGACAGCAGTCGCGAGAACTCCATGAAGCGAACCTCGACGCCGTGCCTGAAGATGAGCTCCCGGACCAATGCGATGAGGAGGTGGGTCTTCCCGCGGCCGACGTCACCATAGAGGCTGAGCCCCCGATTGAGCGCGCCGGGGGTATATCCATCCACGAATTGCGAACACGTCCCCAAGGCACGAATAGCGCTCGGATCGAGGTCCTTGAGCTGGCCGGTCTCGGACTGAGCAAAGCTGACAAAGGTGGCGTGCGCGTACCGTGCAGGAATCCCGGCTCGGTTGAAGAGCTGGATGCGATCGGGCAGCATCTGGCAACGACACCGACCGGTCGTGAACACGCCTTCGACCTCGCGAGACGCATAGCCTGAGCCTGAGCAGGCGGGGCAAAGCGGACGACTCAGCGGCTCTGCTACGGCCAGCTCGCCGCGTGCGACGACGCGGTAGGCATCGAGGGAGATCGCGGGATGGTCGGCAGGCAGGGGCGTCATGAGGCAGAGACTCTATCCCAAACTTCTGCAGCCGACACCAAGGGGGTCTCTTGGCGGATGAGATCGCGGCAGACCTCATCAATGGCGGCAGCGAGCGCCTCCGCAGAGAGGATGTTCGCGAGCGCTGACAGTTCTTGTCTGGCCTGTGCCCTCAGGCCTTCAAGCCTCGACTGGCTCGCGCTCCAGGCCGCCTCTTGGAACAGGCGAACCGCGATGACGGCTTCCGCGGCCGCATGCTCCGGGCCTTGAGTGAGGTCGATGGCTCCGATGCGAGTCACGAGTCGGTCGCGATCGGTCATGAGCTCCGGCCGCACAGGCATGGCCGCCAGATCGGCTGCGAAGGGCTCGAAGGTGAAGGAGGGCGCCCGTGCGGGGGCCGCTTGAGCGCTCTCTCCCCGGGATCGGCCCTCAATGCTGCGACGGCAGGACGAGAGACTGAGGCGGCCCCGCGTACGCTTCTTGCGCCGTTTGCTGGCGACCTCGTCTACCGCGGCAAGGATCCTTGCGACGCTGATCCCGGCCTCGAGCCACTTCACCAGTAGCCGCCCGTCTGCCGCCGATAAAAAGGGAGCGCCGCCCCGTATCGCCACCACATAGGCACGCACTTCCTCGGCTTTCTCGGCCAGTGCTTGTGCGTCGAGTGGTTCAGGTTGTGTCAGGCTCATGACCGTTGGCTTGCCGGGTATTGGTCCGAGAGCTTACTATCTCGCCCTAGACATCGGAGTCGCTCATGACACTGACACGCCCCTTTTTACTTCTCATTGGCCTGGCCTTCGGGCTCTGCGTGGGCGCTAATCCCGCGCAAGCCTCCGACGATGATTTCCTGCTGGATGAGGATCCGGACGACGAGGACGACGAGGACGACGTCCAGATCGAGCGCATTGAAGAAGACGATGGCCTCCAGCTGGATGGCGACGACTCGGATCTCGATGATGTCCAGAGTACGCCGAGTACCATCCGAGGCTTTGTGCCCTACGAGGACGACGAAGACGAGGAGCCCGTAGAGCTGCCTCCGGGCACCGACAACGCCGCCATCTACCGTTCACAGATGGAGCAAATGGTCGGTATGCAGCCCGATGAAGAGGGCATGGCCTGGGAGGCGTACCTTCAGACCTACCCCAACAGCGTCTTCAGGAAGCAGATAGGTGAGCGGATGGATGAGCTGGGCGAGGCGATGTTCAAGGGGCCTCGCGGTGCCACGCGAGAGGTCGCCGTGGACAAGGGCAAGCAGGAGCTCAACTTTGCCGCCGGAATGCTCTTGGAGCCGATCGACCCCCGGTCGCGCCTCAAGGTGGGCTTCGAGTGGGGCTACCCGTCGTGGATCAACCTCAAGGCGGACTACGAGAAGCAACTTGAGCGAAACCTCTCCGTCCACGGCGGTCTCCAGCACCGGTTCACGGGCTGGAGCCTGGAGGGCGGCGCACGCTACGCCTTGGTCAAGTCGACACGGACAGACCTCATCCTCACGGCGATCGGTGACGTGCACATGAACTTGGCGCCCGTAGCCCCGGGGTTTCGCCCCATGCTCGCGGCGGGCAAGCGGCTGCGATTTGGTGGGGACACCACCATGGACATCCAGGCCCAAGGCGGCCTCGATCTGATGTTCTTCCCCGGGATGATCTCGCCGCGGTACCTCTCCGGTCTAAACATCACCGTGTCGCCATCAGAGACGGTGAAGGTGTTTGCCGAGGCCATGAGTGTCGTGAAGGACATGGGAAGCTGGGATGATCGCACCGGGTCCTTCCGGTTCACCCAGGTCGCCTTCGGCATCCGCTTCCAGGGCAAGGGAAGCTCAGAGGTTGGTGCGGGGGCCGCTGTTCCTGTCTCGACGAACTACTGGCGCTACCACTACGGTGCCGTCATGGCAGACTATCAGTACTATATGTAAGGTCGCCCCAGGGGGTGGGGCGAAGGGGGCCGCATGAGCGACACGATGTGGGCACTGACCTTTGACAAGTCCAGGGAGTCCTGGGCGGACTCAATCGGCTTGGTCAAGGAGCGCATTGCGCGCCCGACCCTGGTTGATCCGGAGCACGCGGACGGCACGTTTGTCATCATCAAGGTGAAGTTCGCAGGCTTCTGCGGCTCCGATCGGGGAATCTGGTGGCGCAAGGCCTTCGGTGACATGATCTTGGGCTCCCTCGAGGAGGAAGAAAAATCCAAGCGCGTGGTCGGGCACGAGCTCCTCGGCGAGATTGTTGAGATGGGGAATCGTGTCGAGGGCAAGTACGGGTACAAGGTGGGGGACATCGTCTCGACGGAGAGTCACATCGTCTGCGGGGCCTGTCACCAGTGTCGTCTCGGAGACTCCCATGTCTGCGCGCGCGACAAGATCATCGGCATCAGCCAAGACGGGTGCTTTGCAGAGTACGTAAAGCTCCCGGCCAAGGCGCTATGGCCGACCAATATCGACCTCATCCGACCCGAGGTGGGTGCGATTCAAGAGCCCTTTGGCAATGCCGTCCACGCCTGCCAGGTCCGAGACCTGCGCGGGAAGACCGTGGCCATCATGGGCTGCGGAACCATCGGCCTCTTCGCCATTCTCATCGCCAGAGGCATGGGTGCCAGCAAGATCATAGGCGTGGAGCCTGACCCTCATCATGCCGAGCTGGCCCGTCGACTGGGCTGTGATGCCGTTCTCTGTCCTGAGGCGCCGCCCGCTCACGCGCCCCATCGATCGGACCCCAAGCTCGTCGCCGACGTCAAAGAACTCACCGACGGCATCGGCGTAGACGTGGCGATGGAGATGGCCGGGTTTAACTCCAGCCTCAACAATGCCATCAAGATGACCCGAAGGGGTGGTGACGTCGTGCTCTTTGGGGTCAAGAATGGCGACGCAGTGATCGAAGACTCGCACCGTATTGTGATGGATGGTCTGCAGCTGCATGGCGTGGTGGGCCGGCAGATCTTCGGCACCTGGGAGATCACGCGGAACCTCCTCGAGACCGAGTCCAACGGCATCCAGGAGGCGATTTGGGACGTGATCCTCAATCGGGGGGAGGGCACCAAGGTCGACATCGAGGACTGGGCTGCAGACACCTTCGAAGAGGCGATACGAACCCACCCCAAAGTGGTTATCTCCTTCGCTGGATAGAGAAGGAGGAGCCATGTTTGAGGGCGCCAAGGATCAGCTTAGCCAAGAACTCGATGCCATCCGCGATGCGGGTCTGTACAAAGACGAGCGCATCATTACGTCGGACCAAGCGGCCCGGATCCGGGTGTCGACGGGGGAGTCGGTGCTCAACTTCTGCGCCAATAACTACCTCGGGCTCTCCAACAACTCAGAGCTCATCGAGGCCGCAAAGGACGCCATGGACCAGTACGGCTTCGGGCTCTCGTCCGTGCGGTTCATCTGTGGGACTCAGGACCAGCACAAGCGGCTCGAAGACGCGGTATCCACCTTCCTGGGGACCGAGGACACGATCCTCTACACCAGCTGCTTTGACGCCAACGCTGGCCTCTTCGAGACCATCCTGGGGCCAGAGGACGCCATCATCTCCGATGCGCTCAACCACGCCTCGATCATCGATGGCGTTCGGCTGTGCAAGGCCAAGCGCATGCGCTTCACTCACATGGACATGGGGGATCTAGAGGCCAAGCTCAAGGAGGCACAGGCAGCCGGCTGTCCCAAGATCATGATTGCGACTGACGGCGTGTTCTCCATGGACGGAGACATCGCCCCCCTCGAGGCCATCTGTGACCTCGCCGAGCAATACGGTGCCATGGTCATGGTCGACGACTCGCACGCCACCGGCTTTACCGGGAAGACGGGTCGCGGAAGCATCGAGCACTGCGGCGTCATGGGTCGGGTCGATGTGGTGACCTCGACGCTGGG
>CAZKOI010000094.1:0-10596 GCA_964554315.1 uncultured Enterobacterales bacterium
GAGGGCGTACCTCGTCAGCAGCAGCGGACCGGCGATCTTGTCCGGTGACCAGAATGTGAGAGGTCTCTGGCTGACGGCTCACAAGGCCGGCACGAAGCTGCCGGATGTGGCCAATGAGGGGTTTGCTCTGGTCGGGTATTGCGGCCGCTTCGATGAGCACGGCGAGCCCTCCCCAGCCGAGCCTGTGACCCGCGTGCTCAAGCTGCTCCCCGGCGACACCGTCGTACTCTGTACGGATGGCCTCACCGACTATGCCGCCGGCACCTTCAGCGGTCAGTCGAGAATCATCCAGCAGGGGGCCGCCTGGGATGACCTCGGGGATGGATGCCGTTGGCTGGTGGATGCCGCCAACAAGGGCGGTGGGGGTGACAACATCACCGTTCTAATGGCCCGCATCCAAGAGGATTAGGGTTAGACCTCCAACATGAACTTTCGAGAGGCATTGGACGCGCGCGTGCTCCTGTTTGACGGAGCCATGGGGACGGAGATCTACAACCGTGGAGTCTTCATCAATCGCTCGTATGACGAGGTGAACCTGACGGCTCCAGACCTCGTGGAGGGTATTCACCGCGCATACGTGGGAGCCGGTGCCGACATCATCACGACCAACACCTTCGGAGCCAACCGCCTTCGGCTGATACCGTTTGGCTTGGAGGATCAACACGACGAGATCAACGGCCGAGGCGTCCAGCTGGCCAGAGCCGCAGCGAGCAACGACACCTTTGTCGCAGGCTCGATTGGCCCCATCGGTGCCCAGCTCACCCCCATCGGCAAAGTATCGCCCGGCGATGCCTTCAAGGCGTTCAAGCACCAAGCGGCCATCCTGGCGGACGAGGGTGTCGATCTCTTCGTCTTGGAGACCTTCTCGGACCTTCCCGAACTTTGGGCGGCGGTGAGAGCCATACGCAGCCTGACGGACCTGCCGGTGGTGGCAAACCTGACCTTCCAGCCACTCCACGGCGGGGACGATAATGCGCTCTCAGATGTGATCGCCCAGGCGGTAAAGACCATGCGTGAGTGGTCGGTTGATGCCATCGGTACCAACTGCTCGAATGGCCCCCGCGGTGTCCTCGACATCGTCGAGCTCATGGCGAGCCACACCAGCCTACCCATCGCTGCGATGCCTAACGCCGGTCTACCCCAGGTTGTCGAAGGGCGAACGCTCTATCTGGCTGGACCCGAGTACATGGCCGAGTACAGTCGACGCCACGCTCTCGCTGGAGCGAAGCTCATCGGTGGGTGTTGTGGCACCTCCCCTGAGACCATCAAGGAGATGCGGAACTTCCTGAGGTCCATTGCTCCCATGGCAACCCGGTCCACGCCAGCCTCCGTGGCCAGCGCCGCCACTGAGACTCGAGTCGGTGGCGAGGAGGGTGTGGAGCCCGTTCCCCCCGAGGAGCGGTCAGAATTCGCCCGACGTCTCCTCGGTGGAAAGTTCTGCATCTCCGTGGAGTTGGATCCCCCCAAAGGGGTCGGCGCCGACCGAGCCGTCAATGGGGCGGCGATGCTCTACGAGGCCGGCATTGATGTTGTGAACATCGCCGATGGGCCGAGGGCCGTCGCGCGCATGGGGCCCTCAGCCCTCTCCCACCTCGTGAAGCAGAAGACGCCGAAATTAGAGACGGTCGTTCATTACTGCTGCCGCGACCGCAACCTGCTCGGAATGCAGATGGACCTCATGGGTGCTCACGCTGTGGGCCTCAGGAACATCCTCGCCGTGACCGGTGACCCACCCAAGATGGGCACCTACCCTGACGCCACCGCCGTCTTCGACATTGATTCCATAGGCCTCATCAATTTCATCCAGGGAATGAATCGCGGTGTCGACTTCTCGGGACAGCCGATTGGTGGGCAAACGGCGCTCTTCGTCGGTGCGGGCTGCAACCCGGGTGCCGTCGATATGCAGCACGAGGCGGAGCGGTTCGGTCGCAAGGTCGAAGCCGGCGCCGAGTACTTCTTCTCGCAGCCTGTCTTCGACCTCGACATGCTGGAGCGCTTTCTTGCGCTGACGGAGGCGTGGTCGGACGTCCCCTTCATGGTTGGCATCATGCCGCTCGTTAGCGCGCGAAATGCAGACTTCCTGCACAACGAGGTGCCCGGAATGCAGATTCCAGACGCGGTGCGCCAGGCCATACACCAGGCTCCCACCCGCGAAGCTCAGCGGGAGTTCGGCATCGAGCTTGCTCACCAGACCCTCAGCGCGCTGCGGAATCACCCACGGATCCGCGGGGCCTACATCTACCCACCATTTGGCAGCTACAAGGCTATCTTGCGCGTGATCGATGGCCTAGTCGACACCGAGTTTCGATAAACGTTCGTTTCTCAAAAAATCGGCTTCACAAGAGGGTTCACATCTAGTAGGGTTCGCACGGCTCGTTTTTCGGCCCCATGCAGCGGTCGATGAGTACATTACGAGCTTTGTTTCCCAACCAATGGAGATTTAACATGAAGAACCTACTGGCCATCGCGGCCTTTGCCGTCGCCCTTCCACTCTCGAACCCTGCCCACGCCTACATCAAGTGTGACGCAAAAGAGGATGCCAAGAAGAAGAAGAAGTGCGAGAAGAAGATGGCCAAGTCCCTGGCCAAGATGCGCGCAAACCAGACCCCTATCAAGCCTGCCGACGTCGGTAGCGAGTTCGCTTACCTTGACGCCAAGCTGTTCGAGTCGGATGACTGGTTCTTGGGGTACAAGGCATCCGGAATGAAGGACATTGATGCTGTCTCAAAGAAGGTTGCAACCGCGAAGGGCGTCATTCGACTGACTCGATACGCCGCCTACGTGAACAAGACCGACAAGAAGGCCGCCCAAAAGCTTGGTGGCAAGCTGATGCCCCGTCTCAAGAACATGCAGCAAGAGCTTGATGGCATCACCCAAGAGCTCAACAAGGTCGACCCATCCAAGTACACCGGCATGGACGCGGTGAAGGCGGCTGGGGCGATGGCCGCGACAACCGCTGAGATCGCCAAGACCATTGGCGAGGTTCCAGGTGCGCTCGCCGCGATCGGCCCGGTTGTGGGCGGCGGCGTCGGCGCCATGGTGGGTGATGTGATGAAGCAAGCCACGGGAGCCATCAACGAGGCCAAGAGTGCCGTTGAAGATGCGAAGGGCGCCGTCGACGACGCCAAGAAGGCCGTCGAGGATGCCAAGGAAGCTACGAAGAAGTAGCCCCGAACGAAGCCAAACGGTCGGAGGGGGCTGTCCACCTGGACAGCCCCCTTCTTGTTTATGTATTGGCCGCTCCGGTTCACCTTAGGACCGGGATTCGCGGTAGGATCGCTCCCTCATGCGAAGCCTACCTACCATCAGCACAGGAACCGTCTTCGGCGACTACATTGTCGGACCCGAGCTGGGTCGAGGAGGCATCGCCGTCGTCCATGAGGCGACGCATCCCAACAGCCCCGACCAACGCTCCCTTGCGATAAAGATTGCCAAACGCTCAAGTCCACAGCGGGACCTGAGGTTTGTGCGAGAGTTTGAGCGTACCCGCGTGATTGCGCTCCCTGGGGTTCCGCGCGTCTACGACGTGGGGATGACGGATGACCTTGTGTGGTTTGTCATGGACCGTGTCCCGGGACAGCCGATTCACCGGCTGATGCAAAACACGCCAGACCTGCGGGAACGCATTCGTATCGTTCTCGAGGTCGGCCCGCGCATGTGCGATGCACTCGCCGGGATTCATCGGCTCGGCTTCATCCACAGAGACGTCAAGCCGTCCAACGTGCTGGTCGCCGACGACATGGAGACCCACCTGCTCGACTTCGGCCTGGTCCGCCTACAGGAGCGCGGAGATACATTGACGCGCGCAGGCCGCCTCGTCGGCACCGTCGCCTTCATGTCGCCGGAACAAACCACAGGGCTCCCCCTGACCCCACAGAGTGACGTCTTTAGTGCGGGTCTTGTACTCTACGAGGGTTTGCTAGGGCCCCGTCCACGTCCAGCGAAGCAAGAAGAGTGGCTCGGGCGGATGTGTCTGCAGCAAGTGACACCGATGAGTGTGCGAGAGCCCCAGATATCGCGCGCCCTCTCGACCGTCGTCGAGAGAATGCTCGCGCTTGATCCGCACGCACGACCGTCCGCGGCCGATGCCGCCCGAATGCTTCGCGAGATCCGTACCGGGGCCGCACGAGCCGACTGGCCGAACCCGCCTCATTTTGTGGGACGAGAGCATGAGGTTGAGCAATGCTTCGATGCGTTCAAGCCCGGCCATAACAAGCTCATTGTTCTTGAGGGCAACGTGGGTACCGGGCGTCGCAGGCTCCTTGAGCAGGTCCAGCGGCGTGCTCTCCTGTACGGCACTCCCCGCGTGACAGGCGTCTGTCGACCGCAGATGATTGGGGGGGCTATTGAGCAAATCTTGAGCGAGCTCTTCCAAACTCATGGCGACCCAGAGTGGCGCAGCAAGGTAGCGGGCGCTGATGTGGGGACCCTGCTCTCGATGTGGCCCTCTCTCCCCCTGCCGGTCCCTCCAAATGCCGACCATGCGCCGACGCTAAGCGAGGTCGCCCATGCGGCAGCGAAGACGATTCATCGTTCGGTCGATGCGACCGGCTTGATGGTCGTCTTCGAGCGCCTAGACCAAGTGGATACGCTCACTGCGCGAACGATTCAGATGCTTCAGAATGACGCACCGGATCGCCTCGCCATCATGGCCGTCATGGAGCCGAGGTGGGCGAGCGCGAGAGCCCTGAAGCTGGTGAATCACTTGGAGGAGGCCGACCGGGCCGTCCGACTGGAGCTCCCGCCGCTGTCCAGCCCACAGGCCACAGAGCTGGCCCAGAGCCTCAATGATGGTCAGCCAATCGCCCCCATCAATGGAGGCCAGCCTCAGATCTGTCGAGAGCAGGGCCTGGACACGCTCGCCAGACGCCGTGGAGAGGAACGAACCACGCTCCCCGAGGCTCTCGCGGTGATGGGGCTTGCGAGCTTTCCGCTCCCCCCTGCGGTGCTTCATTTCCTCGACATCGATGGTGCCCATTGGCACCAACAGGGGGTCCTGAAGAAGTCAGGAGACGGCTTCATCCTCGCGGACAACTGGCTTCGCCAGCGAGCACAGTCGTTGGTATCGAACCGCTCTGCCGCGGAGGACGCGTTGGCTGACGCCATGATTCGTGCCAATGTCGGCCCGGGGCGTTGGGGCAACATCGCACGCCACCGCCTTCATGGACGAGACCCCAACAAGGCCTTCGCACTCGCCGTTCGCGCCGCGGTCGAGGCCACCCACGAGAGCCGGTTCAACGATGCACGCTCCTGGTTGATGGTCATTGACCCGATGAAGCGGGACCGATCCGACCCCACCTACAACGCGTTGCGCTTCGACTTGGCTTGGGCTCGAGCCGTCACCGCCCTGAGGACGGAGCTCTCTCGCGTTCGGGAAGATCTGGTCAACCAGGCCAGGGCTCGTGCGACCACAGTTGAGCATGCCTACCGGTGTGAAGTTCTCGAGGTCGAGCTTGCAACGCGACTGGGTAGACATGAGTACGCGGTCGACCTCCTTCGAGAAGCCCCCATGCTTGACGATCCCGATGTGGCCGCTTGGCGTTCCATGAAGGCCGCCCGTATCCGGCTTGATCAAGGAAAACCGGAGGAAGCGAGGAAGCACCTGAAGGGCACAGAACGGCTCGGCACACACCCAAACCGTGCCTTGGTCGGAATTGATCTTGCGCTGCTTGAGGGGCGGCCCGACACTGCCCTTGAGGGCTACCGACAGGCCGTCGAGCGAGGTGGCCTCAATGGGACCGAGCCCTATCTCGGGATGTTCTTGGTCCGACGGGGGTGGGCATTGATGGCGATAGGTGACCGGGCCGGCGCAACCCAAGCCGCCCATCGGGCACAAGACCTTCTCGCTAAGCACGGTCACCGCGGCCGCCACACGGAGGCTCAACACTTGGTCGCACTGTTGGCGCTGGGTCGCGGCCAGCCCCGCGCCGCAAGGCTCGTCCTTGATCCGATGATCACGGCAGCGCACGCATTTGGTCTCTCCCACCTGCAGACTCTGGGCTCAGCACTAAAGCTCCGTGTGGCAGCAGCAATGAACGACAAGGTTGCCGCTCGAGCCATCATGGGAGCGTCCACGCGTGAAGAGCAGGCCCAATCCCCTGACTGGAGGCTCTCACTCGCTCGCTGGCACCGCAGCCAGCGCAACCTCGAGAAGGCTAGATTGGCCGCAAACTGGTCGACCCTTCGAACGCCTGCAGAGGTCTTCCTCGGGATTGAGATCGCTCGTCTCGCGATGGCCACGGGCGATCTTGACGTGGCGCGCTCCACGCTCTCGAAGACCATGGCCGTGTGCAAAAAGAAGAACTTCAGGGAGCTCCACGGCCTCGCTGCCCTCGTCATGGGTGGAACCGGCGATTTGGACGATGACATGTGGCAGGAGGTCCTGCTCTCGGCCCGTGCAAGTCCGTGGGTGGAACTCTCTCTGACGGCCCTCGCGATGGAAGGCCGACGGTGGCTACAGAAGGGTGAAGTCACCCTCGCCCGAGCGGCATTCATGGCGTTGCTTCAGCGAGCAGATCACCTCGACCACCAGTACCATCGCGCGGTCGCCAACGAGGTGCTGGTGACACTCTGAGCTTAGATGCTCTGGTAGGAGGCACCGGCCGGTACCGCGATCACTTCGTCAGCCTCTAAGAGGTAGCCTGACAGCGCCCCCCCGTAGACACAGCCCGTGTCTAGACCCAGTGTACGCGGACGATGGTCCTGCAAGCCACGAAGTGCGTCATGTCCATAGATCACGAGCTTCTGACCTCGGTAGCACTGCCACCAGAAGGGGTGCCGCCTGTCACTGTCGTCAGGCCAGCGTCGCAGACGGACCGCCTGGCGCTGCGTGGTCGCTCCGTCCGGATTGAGCCCGCCATGCACCGCGACCCAGGTGGGTCCCTCAAGGGTGATGGGAAGGGTCTTGAGCCACTGCACCGCCTCGGGCGGGGCGAGCCATTGGCCGCGCTTGGCCAGCTTCCGGACCCTGAGGTCATGGTTGCCGAGCACAGACTCCGCCCGCCATTCGCGTACCAAGTCCCACGTTCCCTCCGGATCGGGCCCTTTGTTGAACACATCGCCCAGCAAGATGACGCGATCGGGTTTGGTCTCTCGAAGCAGCAGACACAGCTCTTGCGAGCAACTGTGGACATCACCGACAAAGAGCGTTCGGCTCAAGGGCTCAGCCGCGACTGTGAAGCTGCTGGAGTTTAATGACCTTGAGCTCGCCTGCCCGCTGCGATCGAATGGCGCTCACCGCCGACAAGGCAGCACGCATCGTCGTAATGCAGGTCACCCCAAAGCGCAGACCGGCTAAGCGCATGGACCGCTCATCGTAGACACTCTTCTTGCCGCCGGTGGTGTTGATCATCAACTGAATCTGACCATTTCGGACATGATCCACGATGTCGGGTCGACCTTCTTTCACCTTGAAGACTGTCTCCACAGGGATGGCGGCGGCCTCCAGTGCCGCTGCAGTACCACGGGTGGCGACGAGCTTGAAGCCCATGGAGTGGAGCGGACCGGCCAACTCGGGGAGAAGGTGCTTGTCCTTGTCACACAGAGAGATGAACACCGTTCCTTCGTTCGGGAGCCCCTGCCCTGCCGACTCCAGCGCCTTGGCGTAAGCCTCACCAAAGCTTCGTCCGATGCCCATGACCTCCCCTGTGCTGTGCATCTCGGGCCCTAGGAGGACATCGTTCATGTCAAACCGACCCCATGGAAAGACCGGGGCCTTGATGTAGTAGGTCCCTGCCTCCGCGAGTGGAGGCAGCGGCCCCAGGTCTGAGATCTTCTTCCCGAGACAGAGCATCGTCGCCAAGCGCGCCAGCGGCACGCCTCTGGCCTTCGATACGTAGGGCACCGTTCGGCTCGCCCGGGGGTTGATTTCGATGACGTAGACCTGACCTTGGTGAACGGCAAACTGGACATTCATCAAGCCCACCACGCCCAGCCTGAGCGCAGCCCGAGTTGCGACATCGATCATCTCCGCCTGGTTGTCCTCCGAGAGAACCACCGGCGGAATGACACAGGCCGAGTCACCCGAGTGGACGCCGGCTTCCTCGATGTGCTCCATGATGCCCGCAACATAGACCTGCTCACCATCGCAGAGGACGTCGACATCGTACTCGACGGCCCCCCCGAGGAACCTGTCCAAGAGGACCGGATGATCTTCAGACACCTCCAACGCCTCGTCGAGCGCGGCCTTGAAGTCGTCCTCATCAAAGCAGATGGCCATGGCCCGCCCACCCAGCACATAGGAGGGTCGGACGAGAAGCGGAAACCCAAGTTTGTCCTTCGCCGAGACGGCCTCTGCCCTGTCGTTCGCCATCGCGCCCTCAGGCTGGCGAATGTTGAGCTCATTCATGAGTGCATTGAAGCGCTCTCGATCTTCACAGAGGTCGATGGCGTCTGCAGGGGTACCCAGAATGGGACCGATCTTGTGGCTGAGCTTGAGCGGGGTCTGCCCCCCGAACTGGAGGATGACGCCTCTGGGCTGCTCATGTCGGAGCACATTCTCTACATGCTCCACGGTGATCGGCTCAAAGTAGAGCTTGTCAGAGGTGTCGTAGTCGGTCGACACCGTCTCGGGGTTGTTGTTGACCATGACACTGGTCAACCCCTCATCCTGCACCGCGAAGCTTGCATGACAACAGCAATAGTCAAACTCAATGCCCTGACCGATGCGGTTGGGACCATTGCCCAGGATGATGACCCGGTCACTCTGAGAGCCCCCAGACTCGCACTCATCCTCGAAGCTCGAGTACAAGTACGGCGTGTGGCTCTCAAACTCTGCGGCACAGGTATCGACCCGCTTGAAGACGGGATTGATGCCCAGCTCTTGCCGACGAGCTCGGACGGCTTCTTCAGACGTGCCGAGGATGCGAGCCAAGAACCCGTCCGGCATGCCCAGGCGCTTAGCGCGCCGGAGCTCGGACGCCGAGACATCCTCCAAGAAGCGACCCGAGAGCTGTTCCTCACAGTGGATGATGGTGTTCATCTCAAACATGAACCAACGATCAATTCCGGTCAGGCGATGAACCTCTGAGGGGTCCCAGCCTCGGCGCAGCGCCTCAAAGAGCGCGGGCATTCGGTCGGGCGTCGGAATGGCCAGCCGCTCGGTGATCTCTTGGTCGGACCACTGGCGAGCATCTTCGTACCCCCCCTCCAGGCTTGAGATAGCCTTCAGCAGCGCCTCGGAGAAGGTTCGACCGATGCCCATCGCCTCGCCAACCGACTTCATCGCTGTTCCAAGGTTGCGGCTCGCCCCAGAAAACTTCTCGAAGTTCCAGCGCGGAAATTTCACAACCACGTAGTCGAGCGTGGGCTCGAAGCACGCGGGGGTCTTCTTGGTGATGTCGTTGTCGATCTCGTCGAGCGTGAGCCCCACCGCGAGCTGGGCGGCGATCTTTGCAATCGGAAAGCCCGTAGCCTTTGAGGCGAGCGCCGATGAACGACTCACCCGAGGGTTCATCTCAATCACGACGATGTCGCCGTTCTCGGGGTTGACCGCAAACTGAACATTAGAGCCACCGGTCTCGACGCCGACCGCACGCATGACGCCAATGCCGATGTCGCGGAGCTTTTGATACTCACGATCGGTGAGGGTCTGCGACGGAGCGACGGTGATGGAGTCCCCGGTATGAACGCCCATCGGATCGAAGTTCTCAATGGAGCAGATGACAATGACGTTGTCGGCCAAGTCTCGCATCAGCTCCAGCTCGAATTCCTTCCAGCCGAGGATGCTCTTCTCGATGAGCAGCTGGCGAGTCGGAGAGAGGTCGAGGCCGCGCATCACGATCTCACGAAACTCATCGACGTTGTAGGCGACGCCGCCGCCCTCACCGCCGAGGGTAAAGGACGGGCGAATGATCGCGGGCAGTCCCACCACATCCAGCAAAGCCTCCGCCTCCGAGTAAGAGTGAGCGACGCCGGATGGCGGTACGCCGTACCCTTCCTCAATCATCTTGGCCTTGAAGAGCTGGCGGTCCTCAGCGAGCGCAATGGCCTCCGGCCTCGCTCCGATGAGCTCCACGTCAAACTCGGAGAGGACGCCAGCCTCTTCGAGTGCCATCGCCAAGTTGAGCGCCGTCTGTCCTCCTACCGTGGGCAAGAGGGCGTCGGGACGTTCTTTCTCGATGACTTGGCGTGCCGCGTCAACCGTCAGGGGCTCGATGTAGGTTGCATCAGCCGTGCCCGGGTCAGTCATGATCGTCGCCGGGTTGCTGTTGAGCAGCACCACCCGGTAGCCTAGGCCCGTGAGCGCCTTGCATGCCTGCGTGCCCGAATAGTCGAACTCGCACGCTTGGCCAATGACAATAGGACCAGACCCAATCACCATGATGGTCTTGAGGTCGGTTCTGCGGGGCATCTCGCCTCCCATTGGTCACCGCTCCCACCCGAAGCGATTGTGGCGACCTAACGAGTTTTAGTCCAGAGGTCTACGGCGTTTGAATGAAGGCTCGAATCGCCGCATTAAACGCCTCAGAGGACTCCACATTAGGGCTGTGGCCGATCCCATCCATCAGGCTGAGGGTTGCCCTGGGAAGCAGACGGGCGAGGGTATGGGCATTCTCTACCGGGCTGATGGCATCGTCGGTGCCGTGTATCACAAGT
>CAZKOI010000095.1:0-10587 GCA_964554315.1 uncultured Enterobacterales bacterium
CTGCTGTCTTGGCGTGGGCCTCTGCCGAGTTCATTCGGTGGACACAGGACTCCGGATTTCGAGAGGAGCACAGGCTCGCTTGGCGGCGCCTCCTCGACAGGCTGGCTTCCGATCCAGGCGCCCCAGGCGGACAGCTGTTCTTTGGCGCAGACGGCTCGGGACGGTGGACGTCGATGTGGCGCGCGGCCGCTCTGCTCGCGAGTGCCGTCCAGCTGCGGGAGACCGATGACGGTCACAAGCAGTGGGCGATGATCGGAGGGCAAGCCCGTGAGGCGCTGGCGAACATGCTGGGCGATGCGCCCTGGTCGGTGGCGCCGGGTCGTCGCCCTGATGGCTCGGCAGCAGCGATGCTTGCTGTGGCGTGGATGGGGCTCTTTGACGCGCGTCAGCCCGGCGTCCTGCAGACGCTGGACCATGTCCGACGGCACTTCTGGTTTGGGGGCGGGGTTCTGCTGAATGGGGGGGCGCACCCGGCCCTCACGGCTCTCCTCTCGGTGGTTGAGGAGCGGGCCCGACCAGCGAAGGCACCGGACCCCATCGATGTGATGGCGGGGCTCGCATCCCCTACCGGCGCGTTTCCGACGGCCTACCACCCCGCCCGAGGCGCGCTTCAAGACGGGGATGACCTTCTCAGCGCAGCCATGTTTGTGCTGGTAGCCCTCGATCGGGTTCGTGCCAGTCGAACGGGCCTCACCATCCTCCCCGATCTCGTCGGCGCCAGCGATCTCCCGACGCCCTTTGGACGGATGACCTTGGAGTCGGGAGAGGTTCGGGGGCAGTGGGTCGGCCCGACACCGACGATCAACGTCACAGCTGGAGAGACGCGTGGCTGACTATGACTACATCATCGTAGGGTCCGGCTTTGGCGGGGCCGTCTCTGCGCTGCGGCTTGCGGAGAAGGGCTACTCGGTCGCCGTCATCGAGATGGGGAAGCGGTGGGAAGCACAGGACTACCCCAAGACCAACTGGATCCTTCACAAGTTTCTCTGGGCTCCTGCGCTCTCGTTCTATGGCTTCTTCAGGATGACACTGCTCAAGGACGTCTTCGTGTTGAGCGGGGCGGGCGTCGGTGGCGGTTCGCTGGTCTACGCGAACACCCTGCCTGTTCCCAAGGACGAGGCCTGGGATGATCCGGTCTGGGCCGGTCTCGAAGACTGGCGGAAGGTCATGCCGGGCTTCTACGCCATCGCGAAGCAGATGCTGGGTGTCACACGCTTCCCGCGGAAGACTCGCGCCGACCAGATCATAGAAGATTACGCGCGAAGCATCGGCACCGAGGACACCTTCGAGCTCGCCCCTGTCGGCGTCTGGCTCGGACAGCCAGGCAAGGAGGTGCCCGATCCATACTTTGGCGGAAAGGGCCCGACGCGAACGGGGTGCATCCAGTGCGGCGGGTGCATGGTGGGCTGCCAGCACAATGCAAAGAACAGTCTCGACAAGAATTACCTCTACCTCGCCGAGCGCCTTGGTGTGACCATCATTCCGGAGACCCGCGTGACGAGCGTGCGGCCATCGGCAGAGGGCGGCTACCTGCTCGACGTCGAGCGCTCAACCTCGCGCGTCTTCCGCCGGCGCCGTGTGATGTCTGCGGGCAAGGTCGTCCTCAGTGGGGGGGTGCTGGGGACAGTTCCGCTCCTCTTGGCGTGTCAGCGGCGCGGCCTGCTCAGCGAGCTCAGCCCACAGCTCGGAAACTTTGTCCGTACCAACAACGAAGCGATCGTTGGGCTTCAAATCCGGGACAAAGATGTCGACCTCACCGATGGTGTGGCCATCACGTCCAAGGTCGCTCTGGACGAGCACACCCACCTTGAACCGGTGCGCTACTCGACCGGATCCGATGCCCTCAGCCCGCTCTCGACGTTGCTCACTGACGGCGGCGGCTCCGTGCCGCGCGCCCTTCGCTGGGTGGCCACCTGCCTGCGTCATCCCGTGGACTTTATGCGGACACTGTGGCCTCTCGGATGGGCGCAGCGCTCGCTCATTTTGTTGGTCATGCAGTCGGTGCCGGGCCACATGCGGATTCGGCTCCGCAGGGCGTGGTGGTGGCCTTTCTCGCTATCCCTGACCTCCAACAGCGAGTCCAGCGCCAAGGTCCCGACCTACATACCTTCAGCGAATCAAGCCGCGCGCTCCATCGCCAAGGCGCACAACGGCATCCCCGTGAGCTCAATCACGGAGGTGCTCCTCGACGTGCCGACGACCGCGCACATTCTGGGCGGATGCGCGATGGGCAAGACACCCGACGAGGGTGTCATCGATCCCCAGAATCAGGTGCATGGGCATCCGGGCCTCTATGTCATCGACGGGTCGATGATCGGGGCAAATCTGGGCGTCAACCCGAGCCTGACCATCACCGCGCTCGCCGAGCGGGCCATGAGCTTCATTCCGCCGAAGGACGCCTGATCAGCGGGAGTGCCAGCGCCGCTGGGTCTTCTTGCCGAAGTGGTAGGTCACCCCGGCGCTGAGCATCGTCAGGCGCGAGGTGATGTCCCCGTTGCCCACGACCCTGCCATTCTCGATGGTGGTCGAGACCTCGCCGCCGGTGAGCGCGGGCGTGGGGTCAATCGGCACGGTGAGCTGAGTGAGGTTGCTGTCTCGGATCTTTCGCGTGCCGAGGAAGGCTTGGGAGAGCGCGAGGTCTACGCTGAGAGGGAGCGCGTGCGAGCTCAGGGTGAAGCCGATCCCGTAGCCCACCTTATTGCCGTCCATGAGCGCCACGCCCATGGACTCCTTGGGAACCGCTGCAGCCTCGAAGTAGACCCCGTTTCTGATGGTCAGCCAATCGGACGCATCCCACTCTGTACCGGCGCGGTAGCTGACGGTATCTCTGTAGTTCTGGGGGATGACCACGGGTCCGGTGATGGGGACCTCAGGATCGAAGCCGTCGGGCGCGAATGCCGTGGCCGTGCTGTTCAACACCAGCGGGGCGGAAACGTCCTCGACCCGTGTTTCCTCGCTCACCTTCCAGCGCTCGTAGACGGCTGCGACCTCGATGGCGAGGTTCTCCTTCGGCTTGAACTCGACGCCGCCCCGCAAGACGAGGGGCAGCTTCATCAACACGCGAATGTGGTCGTCTTGCGTGGTGGAGTCTTCCAGCAGCGCATTCAGCCAGTGGTCCTCGGAGAATTCAGCGTCCAGACGCCCCTTCCCCTCGACGTCGATCGGAGGCATGACGCTCAGGCCAATCTTCCACTGCGGGTGCGGTGTAATGAGGACTCCGAAGTTGCCCGTCAGCTTGCCGCGGTCCAGCATCTTCATACCCAGCTTGAGGTCGGTCTGCGCCGGGTCGGATGAGACGCATCCGTCAGGCGCGTCGTCGTCCTTGGATGCGTTGCAGACGTTGAGCGCGAGGCTCTGGCGCGCACGGGTCATGTTCCACAAGAGGCTGGCCCCGACCGTGAGCCAAGGCAGCGGCTGGTGTGCGGCGGAAATCCCCGCATAGAACTGCGTGGTCTTGGCATCGATGAGCGTGTAGCGCTGGGCGCCGTCCGCGGTGTAGGTCTTGTCGGGGGCGTACGGGGGATGGAGCCCAATCGCGAACATCGTGTCGGGCAGACCGAAGTGGTGGGCCACACCAAACGACGGGATCTTCATCGGAGCCGCGATGTTGTCGACATTCGGGTACTCCTTGGTGATGGTGCCGCTGGAGTCCACCTCCATCCGCTGGAAGTCGGCCTTCTGGCTCACGAGCGAGAAGTTGAACATCGCCTGGCCCGACTCCATGTTGATGAGCGCTGCCGGGTTGTAGTACTGCGCCGTGAGATCCTCATTTCCGGCAATGTAGGCTCCGCCTCGTGCCATCCCTCGTGTGCCCGCGTCCACGAAGTAGTACGCCGCACCTTCGCATGGCAGGGCTAGCGCCAGCAGCAATGATGCGACCATCTCAACCTCCCGCTCTACGTTATAGCGTGTCTGGAGGCGATGGTGGGGGGCAGACTACCAACTCACCTTCAGGCCGTTCTTGATGCTCAGGTCGGCCGGCCGAACGTCTGCGCTGCCCTCGGGCGTCTTCGGAGGCATGGAGTCGCGCTTGTAGAGGACATCGAGGGTGAAGGCAAAGCGCTTGGAGACGGCGAAAGAGAGGCCCGTCTCGGCCAGCACACGGAAGTCGGAAAAGGCGGTGAACATGGGCTGGAAATAGGCGGTGGACGTCCACGCAATGCCGTCTCCCGGCTTCCAGGTGCCGCTGATATAGCTGCTTGACCGTAGGTTGACGCGCTGTACTTCTTCTTCTGGTGCAATCAACTCTGCGTTGAGTCGCTCCTCCTCGACCATAGCGGCGGTCCCAAAGACCACAGTGCCCTGCTTTCCGTGCAGGAGACCGAGCCGAGGCCCGAGCCCTCCGATGAGGCGCCGGTCGAGGAGCAAAAAGGCGTTGTATTCGTACTGCGTAAAGGTCTCGATCCATGCCTGCGGGCCGAGCTCGTAGCTGTAGCGGAGGTGGGCCATTAAGGCGTTGGCGAAGCGGGCATCCTTGCTCCAGAGCGTGACCGAGGGGTCGGCCTCGAGGTCCGCCTGCGTTCGCTTGGCAGCAAACCTTCCGTTGATGACGGCGAAGACCGTGTGGGCGCCGTGCTTGTAGGTCTGGGCGCCGGACAGGTTGAAGTCGGCCAGTTGAATGTTGCCCGTGCTCAATGCAGTGCTGAGGGCTGCGCTCCCGCTCGAGCCCTCGGCCACACCGCTCGACCGTAGCTTCTCAACGTTGACCTGAGCGAAGCAAAGGGAGGGGAACAACCAAGACAGCAGCAAGATCCAGCGCATTGAGCCTCCAGCGTGGGCGCGGAGGGTCTAATCCACTGACGCGGGGTCGCCCTCCCGAATGAGTGCAAACCACGCCGTCATGGGCTTTCCTTTCTTGTAGGCCTTGCCGATGACGGTGTGCCTTGAGACGCGGCGGACGCGGTCCACCATGTGGCCGTAGACCAGCGTACTCAGGCCAGAGGTGTTGGACTTCAGGGGCGGAAAGGCCTCCACCGGTGAGCCGGGCTCTACCGTGTAATCAAAGAGGACCTCATCCCCATCTTGAGCCAGGGTAAAGTGGCCTGGGCCCGTCAACCAAGAGAGCGTCTGGTGGTTGTAGCCCTGCAGCTCACCGCTGTTGTCGACCACCCGCTTTTGGAACTGGTTGAAGGCGGGGAGAGAGTTCTGCCCATGGTGAATGACCACCTCTCCCGGGGCGCCATGAAAGTGGTCGATACCGAGCGCTGGAGCGCCCTCAGCGAGGTCGTAAAGCGCGCTCAGCTCTCGGCGCCCGAGGCCTCGCATCCAGGCCACGCGCTGGTCGTGGGAGGCATCATCAAGCGGGACGGCGAGCGCGGCGAGCGTCGCGACGTCGAGTGGGGATGGAATGGTCATCAGGGAGCATCCTTGTCCGGGAAGGGTTTCGGGAGTGTACCACCCTGCTGAGAGAGGATCGACCGTACTCGGTCCTCCGTCTCCCGAACTCCGCTGTAGTGGGCGTCATCCGTTCGAACGAAGCCGTTGATGTCGCCGAGGGGGCTGAGCGCCCGTCGACCGACAGCATCCCGTGTGGAGACGCTGCTGATGGCTTTTTGCAGGCCAAGGATCGCCTCCGCTGGAAACTGCGCCCTGACCACGTAGGCGTCGTAAGGAATTCGCTCCGTGCGAGCGATGACCTTGAGGTTCTTTGCCTCGGGAATACGGCCCCGGCCTGCCGACAGCGCCGCTCTGTATGTGGCTCCCGCATCGACCTCTCCGTGCACGATGGCCTCAATGACTCGGGCATGACTGCCATAGAATCGTCCCTCCATTTCCGTGAGAGGATTGACGTCGTCATCGAGCATGCGACTCACAGGGAAGAGCCATCCTGAGCTGGAGCGACTGTCGACGAAGCCGAACGTCCGTCCCTTGAGGTCGTTGATGGTCTCAATGCCCGAGTCATCGCGGGTCAAGATGTAGGCCCCGTAGCTCTCTGTGCCGTTGGCGATGTGGGTTGCGACGACCCGAACTTCAGGGTCCTTGGCGTGGGCCTTGACGTAGGCGTAGGGGCTCATCACGGCAATATCGATCGCCCCGGAGAGCAGCTTGGATTCGACGTCAGCGTAGTCCGCACCCGCGATGACGTTAATCGGCACGTCGATCCGCTCCGAGACCTCACTCACCATCGCCTTGTAGCGGTCACTGGCATCACCCGTGCTGGTCAAGAAGGGGGTAACGCCCCATGTGAGCTCGTGGATGCCCGCCTCTTCAAGAACGGCATGGGCCTTGGCATACAGCTCAGCGTCTGAGGTGTGCGCGAGCGTCCCTCTCACCGCTGGGACCTCGGACTGGCAGGCCGTAAGCACCCCGAGCATCAGCCATCGCATCAAGACGTCACCTCGTCCACCGACACCACGCGATCCCGTCCAGCATGCTTCGCCGCGTAGAGCGCGCCATCGGCAGCCTCGATCAGGTCGGCCGCCGACTCTCCGTGCATAGGCCAGCCAGCCATCCCTATCGATGCTGTGATGCTGCCCAAGGGTTGGGACTTCTCGGCCCCGCCGAAGTCCGCCTCGCGAATGGCGCTACAAATTTTGTCAGCGACCGATGCGGCGAAGTTGAGCGGGGTGTCGACCAACACGACAGCGAATTCCTCGCCGCCGTACCGTGCAACGATATCGGTCGCCCTGAGGCTGGCCCGCAGGATGTCGGCCACGCCCTTGAGCACCTTGTCGCCGGCGGGGTGTCCGTGAGTGTCGTTGAAGTTCTTGAAGTGGTCGACATCGATCATCAACAGCGTCAGGGGAGCGTCACTTCGCGCTGAGCGACGCACCTCACGGTTGATCAACTCCTGAAAAGTCCGGTGGTTGTTCAGCTGGGTGAGGCCATCGGTTCGGGCGAGACGCTCGAGCTCATTGACGGCTCTTTTGAGATCGCCGTTGAGGGCTGCAAGCGAGGCGTTGGCACTCTCAAGTTGCTCGGTTCGGGCTGCGACCTGAGACTCGAGGCGGTCAGAGTGCCCCTGCACTTTGTCGGCCATCTCATTGAGCGTCTGGCCTAGCAAGGCGAGCTCGTCCTTGGTCTTCGGGACGTTCAGGCGGGCGCCAAAGTCCCCCCGGCCGATGGCTTGAGAGGTCCGCGCGAAGGCCTCCAGGGGCAGGAAGACCATCCTGCTCAAGAGGATCCAGATGATGAGCGCCGTAGAGAAGGCGATGAGGACCGTTGACGCGAAGACCGTCAGTTGAGTGGCGAAGACACGGTCGTCGAGCCCGGAGAGAGAAGAGTCGGCCACAATGGTGCCCCACCGGAGGCCTGAGATGACGGGCATCGACACATGCAATTGCCGGCCGCTGGGCGTTTCCTCTTCAAGGGAGAGCGAGCGGCGGGCTTGCATGGCGGAACGGATGAACGGGGTGTCGAGCCGCTTCCCGTACTGCCGAGGGTCGGTGTGCGCGACGACGACGCCATCCATGTCCAGCACCGCAATCGACTTGAAGGCAAGCTCACCCTTCGAGCGCCTCGCGTAGACATCAAGGACGGCATCGATAGCCTCAAATTCACGGGTCGCCATGTGGAGCGCGGTGGGCGCCGCAATGGCGTGAAGGATAGCGCGGCTTCGTCGGGAGGCTTCACGCTCAAGGAGGCGTGCATCGGACCGCACGACACTCAGGCCCCATGCCAGCTGGATCACGGCAACGGTCCCGATGATGAAGGCCACCAATTTGCCCCGAATACTCAAGACAAACCTCCTGCGGTTCAAGTCTCGCACAGGGTGGACTTCAACACAAAAAAGGGCCGTCCTTTGGGGACGGCCCTCTATCGATGCCTTCAGCTGGGCGCTTAGAGCCAGCCGTCGATCATGCTGTCGCTCAGGCGTCCAGGGTGCCCACGCCAGATGACCTTGCCGCCCTTGACCACCGCCGCAGCAGGGATGCCGGAGACGTTGAAGTGGTTCGACAGGTCACCGTTCTCCTTTGCGGTTGGGTAGGTGACGTTGTTGTCCTTCAGGAACTCGTTCACCTTCTCCTCTGTGGAGGAGCGGCTGAGCTTGGTCAGACCAACCATCTGGAGCTTGCCGTTGTACTTGTCCCATGTCTGCTGAAGCTTCGGCACTTCGCGGCGACAGTGCGGACACCAGACTTCCCAGAAGACCAGGAGCGTGGGCTTGTTCGACGCGAAGTCAATCTTGGCCTCGCTCGTGTACCACTTCTCGACTTCAAGACTGGATGGAGCCGCCTTGCCGATGACCTCGAGCTCCTTCTCGATCTTCCGAGCTCGCCGGTAAGCCGTAGTCTCGGAGTACTTCTTCTTCATCTCACCGAGCTTGGCCTTGGCTGCGTCGGTGTCGCCATCACGGACGGCCTTTCCGATCTCCTCGTAGAGGGCGGCTGCGGCCTTCTCGGCCTTCTCGTCGCGCGGTGCTGCGGCCTTGCCGCCGCCGCTCTTGGCAGCCTCTTCGACCTTGGTCTCGAGCTCAGCCACCTTCTCTTCAAGGGCCTTGACTCGGTCAGCGGTTGCGCAGCCGGCCAAGAGGGCCAGGGCGCCAAGTGTAAGCAATCGGTTGAGGTTCATGTCCTCTCCATGGGTAAGAAATGCGGGATCCGCGTTGAATCAGCACGGCTACTATCATGCGAGCGCGTCGGAGCAAGGAACTGCATGTTTCGCGCGAACGGCTTCGCCAGGAAACTATTCTTTGGTCGGGATGGCTCGGACCTGCAACAGGTCGATGTTGGCCTCGACAAAGCCCTCGGAGTCCATGGCCACCTCGACCCCGTCGGACCAGCGCGACATCAACGTGCTGTCGGCCTTGAGCAGGCCGTCGAAGTGGGTCGTGGTCATCAGCCGAGGCACGCCGTCCGCATCGTCGGGGGCAGGCTTGAGCGTACCCACCATCGCTCCGTCGAAGGCGGGAATAGCGCCCTCGATCGCGATTTCTTTGGTCTCAATGACGCGATCATTTTTGTCCTTGATGGTGGCCAGCAGCTTGATGGCCGTCATCTCGAACTTGCTCTTGTTCTGAAGCAGAAACTGGAAGATGGTGATGTTCTCTTCCCGCTGGTCGGGGAGCTGCATCCACGAGCTGTTCTTCACAAAGACGTAGCGGTCGGGGTTGTAGATGGGGTCATGGGACTGCCGAGTCTCGGCATCCGCGAAGTAGTACGCCGGCACCACCGTGTTGGTCTGGACGTAGCCCTGCGCGCCCGCTTCATTCTGGATTTGGTACCAGTCCCCTCGCTTGCCGAGGAGCTTCACGATGCTGTCCTTTGCCACGGCGCCGACACCCTGGCCTTGCTCCTGTGGCGTTGCGCGAATCGTGACGTCGCTCGAAGCGATCATCTCGGTGAGGGTCATGCCGGTCTTGCCGCCAATGATGCCGAGGTCTTGATGGTCCGGAAGCTTCTGGCCGTAGTCCCACATGCCGTAGCCACCGAAGGCCATGATGCCGAGAAGGATGACCACAAGCGGTGCCTTGTTCTTAGACTTGGGTACATCCCAGTCGAGGTCCTCATCGTCGGCGTTGGAATCGGGGAACAGAGCCGCAAGCTCGGGTACTTCGCCGGCGTAGAGCCAGTCGGAGGCTCCGGGAGGTTGGACCATATCTCCTGCACCCACGCGTCCCTCGCGGGCCAAGTCCTTGAGCTCGTTGAGGTCGTTTGCGGAGAATTGGTGGTCTCCCTGTGTGACCAGCCAGCGTGACATGGGTGCTCCAAGCGTACAGATTACGGACAGCTGCGAGCGTTTGGTGTAGCCCTCGTGCGGAGTGTAGGTCAAGCGAAGGAGGGGCTTCGCGGGGAGACTTGACGGTGAACTGACAGGTGAGCCGCCTGAGGGTTAGGGTAGTCCCGCTGGGACGGGTGCAGAGACCATGATGGTGAACAACAGCTCAGAGGTCTTTGCGGCAGCCTTGAAGGAGGCTGAGGACCGGCTCCGTGCAGCGGGGCTGTCCGGGCGACGAGCCTATGCGGCGCTCTGTCGCCACCTGGCGGAGCGACTGCAGATTCCGGAGAAGATGTGGCTCGATGGCCCGGCACCACCTCCAGAGGCACGTCTGGAGCGGATTCCGCTGACGGCGGACCTGGATCTGTTCGGGCTCGCGTACGAACAGTTCTTCCCCGAGATCTTCAAGGCCGAGCGAGGGCAGTTCTTCACACCACGCCCCCTGGTGGAGTTGATGGTCGATCTCGCGGAGGTGGGGCCCAGAGACCGCGTCCTGGACCCCACCTGCGGATCGGGGACCTTCCTCGCTGTGGCAACCGGGCGAGGGGCCGAGGTCGACGGCGTTGAGGTGGACCCCGAGCTCGTCGCTCTGTGTCGACTCAACCTCGCGCTCCACGGTGCCGATCCTCGTTCGGTCCGTCAGGCCGACATCTTTCGCGACGTCCCTCAGGAGCAGTGGGACGTCATCTTGGCCAATCCGCCGTTTTCTATGCGCATCGACGATCCAGCGACGCTGGCGCGCTTCACGGTCGCGCGCGGGCGCGGGCGGGTGGTCTCGGACTCGCTGTTCCTGCAGGCTGCCCACGACAGGTTGCGGCCCGGAGGGCGGCTGGCCGTGGTCATGCCGCGCTCGATCATGTCGAACCGAAGCTACAGCTGGCTGCGCCAGTGGCTGCTCGCACGCTTCGTTCGGCGTGCGGTGGTTTCGCT
>CAZKOI010000096.1:0-10573 GCA_964554315.1 uncultured Enterobacterales bacterium
AAAACTGAGGCCTTTGTCGAACAGAACGCACATGTAGTCCGGGTTCTCATTCTCCAACATCTTGCGAAGCATGGCGGTAAAGCCAAACAGCGCCCTCGTGGGGAACCCATCCGGCGAGCGCATGTCGTTCTGAATGGCAAAGTAAGCACGAAAGGCTTGGTTAGAGCCGTCGACTAGGAAGAGCTTTTTCGGCATGGTGACTCGCTCATGCGGGTTATATCGGCGAAGCCTGAACCACGTAACCAATGGGAGGCGTAGATGTCGGACCCGAACCAGTCACTGAGCACCTACAGCCCAGCAGACACCTCTCTCTTCAGCCCGACCGACGAGCATGAAATGCTACGCGCGATGGTCGCCGAATTCACGGCCGATCACGTGGAGCCACAAGCCGAGGAGTTTGACCAAAAAGAGTGCCTCAATCAGCCGCTGTTTCGCCAACTTGGTGAACTTGGACTTCTTGGGATCACCATCCCGACTGAAGACGGTGGTGCCGGTATGGACACGGTAGCAGCAGTGATTGCTCACGAGGAATTGAGCAAGTCCGACCCCGGCTTCTGTCTAGCCTACCTCGCCCACTCGATGCTTTTTGTTAACAACTTCTATTACTGCTCGAACCCAGAGCAGCGCGAGAAGTACCTCCCTCAGGTTCTGAGCGGAGAGTGGATCGGTGGAATGGGCATGACCGAGCCGGGCCACGGCACGGATGTCGTCGGCATGCAGACTACGGCCCTACGCGACGGTGACACCTACATTCTCAATGGCACCAAGACCTACATAACGAACGGTCCCGAGGGTCAGGTCTTCTTGGTCTATGCCAAGACCGACAACAAAATCTCTGCATTCGTGGTGGACCGAAACTGTCCTGGGTTTTCGTCCTCACACCACATCCCCAAAATGGGCATGCGCGGTAGCTCAATGTCTGAACTCATCTTCGATGACTGCGTGATTCCATCGAGCAACCTGCTGGGGTCTGAGGGAGATGGTCTGACGCATATGATGCGAAACCTTGAGATCGAACGTCTGACACTTGCCGCCATGAGTACCGGAATCGCCGAGAGGTGTATCGACATCATGGTGCGGTATGGCGCGGAGCGCGTAGCGTTCGGGAACCCCATCAACCGATTTGGGCAGATTCAACGGTACATCGCTGACTCCTTCGCCATGACCCAAGCCGCGCGCTGCCTCATCTACCAGGTGGCACGAAACGTCGGGCCCGACATTCGAAACCGAGTCGGCTCCGACGCCGCTAAGCTCTTCGCAGGACCGGTGGGCAAACTGGTCGCCGACAACGCGATGCAGGTGATGGGCGGCGCAGGCTACTGCAGGGAGTACCCCATTGAGCGACTCCTGCGAGACGCCAAGCTCATTGAGATTGGTGGAGGCACCTTGGAAAGTCACCAAAAAAACCTTACTAAGGACCTCACTATCCACTTCGCGGGTTGACCCAACGGAGGCACTCATGGCTTTTGGAAAGCGAATCATCCTATTCCTACTCACCAACCTCTTGGTGGTTGTCCTCGTCGGTACCGTCCTGAGGCTGATCGGCTTTTCTGGCTACTATGACGCCAGTGGAGGCTTGGACTTAACCGCGCTGCTGGTTTTCTCCGCTGTTTTTGGCTTCGCTGGCTCTTTCATCTCCCTTCTTCTCAGCAAGTTTATTGCCAAACGGGCAATGGGCGTGCGGCTCATCGACACGCCCCAAAACCCCACTGAGGAATGGATTGTGAGTGCGACCTACCGACTGGCTGAGCAAGCGGGCGTGGGCAAGCCGGAGGTCGGCATCTTTCAAGGTGCGCCCAATGCTTTCGCCACCGGCTGGAACCGCAACAATGCGTTGGTTGCAGTCAGCACTGGTCTCGTCCAGAGCATGTCAAAGGACGAGGTCGAGGCCGTACTCGCCCACGAGGTGGCCCACATCGCCAATGGAGACATGGTAACCCTGACCCTCATTCAAGGCGTGGTCAACACCTTCGTCATCTTCATGGCGCGGGTGGTCGGCTATTTCGTGGACCGTGTCGTTCTCAAGAACGAACGTGGCCATGGCTTGGGTTACTGGGTGTCCGTCATCGCAGCTGAGATTGTCTTCGGGCTCTTAGCCAGCATCGTGGTGATGTGGTTCTCTCGACTTCGCGAGTATCGCGCGGATGCCGGTGCCGCTGAGTTGACCAGTAAGGAGGCAATGATCGGTGCCTTGCGCGCGCTCGCCGGAGCCAACGAGCCCCAGATGCCCGAGCAAGTTGCCGCTTTCGGCATCAACGGAAAGAAGGGCGGCTTGCTCGCGCTTCTCCGGTCTCATCCTCCGATCGAGGACAGAATCAAAGCCCTCGGGGGCTAGAAGAGCGCGGCCACAGTCTTGGCTAAGTCTTCCATCGTCGGCTTTGGAGCCACCACCGGATTGCGGAATCCCATTTCGCGGGCCACCTCAGCTGTCGATTGACCCAAAACGACCACGACTTTGTCCGGAACACCATTGGCCCGGACAAAGGCCTCGACACTCCGACCGCTCGTGAAAACCACCGCATCGATGTCGGCGAGGTCTGTCTTTGATGGATATGGAATGGAGCGGTAGACCGACCAGCGTAGCACTCCTGCCTCACTGAGCGCCTCCACAAGCCTCGGAGACGGAACCTCTGCGCCGACAAACCACCATGGCCGCGGATTCCCATGCAACAGCTCCAGCGCCTCGACGCCGCCCGAGCGCCCTACCGCATTAACCCTGATGCCCGCATCACGAAGCGCACTCGCGGTCTTTGGACCGACGGCTACTACCCACGCACCTGCGACCACGTCGCCAACCGTAGGACACAGCCTTGGCGCTGACGCGGAGGTCACCAACACGCTGCCAGGCCTATCATGAGGCGGCCTGATGTCGGTTGGAACCAAGCGAAGCATGGGCACATGATAGGAATCAACTCCATGCTTGGAGAGGAATTCATCCAGCGGCCATGCATGCTCTCTTGTTATCAACACCCTCGGCATCTTATACAGCTAACACCTGAAAACCTAAAGTAAGATAGGTCCTTATCGGAGGTTGCCATGCGCTGGGCTTGCTTGATCACTCTATTGTCATTTGGATGCGGCAAAATGGACCGAAACGGATTCATCAGTGATTACGGTCAGGCGTACTGTGACTGGGAGGAGGGCTGTGGGAAGATTGCCACCTACGGGACCTTCGACGCCTGCCTTGACGAGCGCGAAAATGATGCGCGGTACGTGCTAGCGCCAGGCGATGAGGGTTGCTCCTTCGACAAAGACAAGGCCCAAGCATGCGTCGATGCGTTTGACGGCCTTGAGTGTCAGGTCGCGGCCGCTGCGACTATCGCCGAGTGCCTGCAGGTGTCCGACTGTTATCAGAGCGAACCCGAAGACGACAACTCACCGACATGACGTGGCTCTGGGCCTCGGCCCCCCTGCTCGGGTGTCTCGACCAAGAGGGCTTTGAGCGCGACTTTTCGTCCAAGTACTGCGACCTCCTCGAGGATTGCAATGCGCTAGCAACCTACGGGTATCGGCACCGAAGGGAGTGTGACGAGAACGCAACCGTCACCGGCAAATCTTGCAGCTTCGATTCTGACCTGGGCGAGCAGTGCCTTGAGTCGCTATCGGCATCGACATGCGAGGACCTATCGACCTCAGATATCCCGACGTCGTGCCTAGAGGTCTGTGGCTGACCGCAGCGCTTGAGCCGCTGAGTGTCCAAGTTTCAGCGGATCCTCCCCCTCTGCTTCGAACCGGGTCAAGTCTCCGGCACTCCCCTCAACAACTGCAAGTATCCTAAACCCAGATACTTCTTTTGTGATGTGGGCTGCCGCAGGAACGTTGCATCCCCCTCCCCAGACCCTCAGAAAGCTTCGCTCACCTTCGACGCAAGCTCGAGTGGTGAGGTCATCGATGCTCGCGAGGATTGGAACAACCTCCGGGTCACCACTCCGACATTGAATACCCAATGCTCCTTGGCCGACGGCCGGAATCATTTGCTCAACCTCCAGCGGCCATATGTCATCACGGGTAATTTGAAGTCTGGCCAGCCCAGCCATCGCGAGTATCGTGGCTGCACATTCGCCCTTGTCTCGCTTCGCTAGTCGGGTCGGCACATTCCCACGAATGTCTCGAACCACAACATCATTACGAAGGCTCAGCAGCTGCATTCGTCGTCTCAGAGAGCCGGTAGCCACCACCTCGCCCGAACCTAGCCGCTCTAGCTGGCGTCCAACCAGAGCATCCCTAGGATCGGCCCGTTCCGGAATGGCCCCTATCGTAAGCCCATCAGGATCTTCTGTTGGGAGATCTTTGAGCGAATGAACAGCAAGGTCAATCTCACCCTTGAGCAGGGCCGATTCAAGCTCCTGTGTGAAGAGCCCCTTCCCGCCGATCTCGGGAAGGGGACGGTCTTGAATGCGGTCACCACGGGTGGTCATCACGACAAGTTCAACCGGATTGCCAGTTGCCGCCGTGATCATGGCAGCCACGGTTCGGCTTTGAGTTAGCGCAAGCTCACTTCCTCGGGTGCCAAGCTTCAGCGTTCTAGGCATCGTCTCGATCATCCCTCTTAAACGCCGAGAACAAGATCTGGGCCTGCTCCAGGTCACCTAACTCGGCCCAACTTCGCAGATTGTGTAGAGGCTGATGAAGCACCTTCTTCACAATCGCTCGCGTCATCGCGTCAACTGCACCACGCTGCTCGACTGTCAGCGTCGTCATGAGGGCTTGAAGTTTTCCGATTTCTGTTGCACGAATGTGCTCAGCATCCCGAACAATACGCCCAAGTTCGTGGTTCACCTGCTCTCCCATCAGTTGTCTCCAGTGGCGCTCCGTCGCTTGCTCAACGATCTGCTCTGCACGCTGGGCAGCGTTCTGTCGAGACTGCTGACCACGCCCCGCAAACTGGGCTAAGTCATCGATATCAAAACGGTATACGCCAGGCAGCTCGTTGACCGCGGCCTCGACGTTGCGAGGTACAGCGAGGTCCAGAACAACCAGCGGACGCCCGCGGCGTTTGGACAGCGCCGGCGCTACATCAGCCCGGTTAATGAGGACCTTTCCTGCGCCCGTGCTACAGACGACCACGTCGACTCTGTGAAGGTATCTGTTCACATCTTGCAGTGGCACAGCACTACCGCTGTAGGCCACCGCCAGTTCGGCCGCCCGCTCAAACGTCCGGTTAGCGATCACGAGCTCGTCGAGCCCAAAATCAAGCAGGGACCGAGCCACCACCTTTCCGTGTTGGCCGGCCCCGACCAGCAGCGCTGACCGTCCATGAAGGTCTCCTAAGACCTGTCGAGCGAGCTCAACCCCTGCCCTTCCTACACTGACCGCTTCTCGAGCGATCTGCGTTTCGGTTCGCACCTGTTTCGAGACACTCATCGCCCGATCCATGACGCGATGCATCATTGGACCGGCCGTATTGACCTCCTGAGCGAGGCGAAAAGCACTCTTCAACTGACCCACAATCTGTGGCTCGCCGATAACGAGTGAATCCAAGCTGCTCGCCACCCGGAAGATGTGCCTCAGGGCTGCTTCGTCACACTTGGTATAGATTTTATCGACAAGCCCACGCCCGTGAACGCCTCCTGTTTCGGCAAGAATTCGCGCCAAGCGGTCTGCACTCCCGTGACGACCTGGCACAGTGTACAGCTCCGTCCGGTTGCAGGTGGACAGGAGTACACCCTCTGCGATGTACCCTTCCGTTAGGAGGCGGCCGAGCATACCCGGCACCTGTTCCGGCGCGACTGACACCTGTTCCCGGTCTTCTAAGGTCGCTGTGTGATGGCTGATGCCCACCGCAATCAGCCGACCGTCAGACGCCATGCCACCCTCCATTCATGAGGACAGCAAGCCCAATAATGATACCGAAGGCACCGAAACCCACGAGGCCGAAAATCGCAGCGTTCCGCCCTCTCCAACCGCTCAGGAGGCGCGCTTGGAGCCCAACTGCGTACCATATCCAAACGAGGACTGTGCCCCAAAATGTAGGCCCGGACATACCGCGATCCGACTCCGTCGCGATGGCCTCAAAGAGCCCCATTGCTATTCCGACCGTTAGCGCGACAAACCCAATGCCCTGCGTACGCGCATTCAATCGGTCTAGGGTGTCGAGTGACGGCAGCTCATGGATGTCAGCAAGGTTTTTAGCCTTGAGTTGACGCCTCTGAAAGAGGAACAGCCCAGAGAGCGCAAAGGACAACGCAAAAGAGCCTAGGCCAACAAAGGTTAGCCCCAGGTGCGATGCGACATATAGGCTGAGGGAACCGGGATTTCCAACGTGCTCATGCTCAACGAGAGATGCCGATACCAGCAATGCCGCGATGGCCAACAGAATGATCCCGGCCGCCTCCATGCGATCGAAACGGCGAAGAATCACCCACCCCACACCGACCAAAACAGCAACGGACTGTAAGCCGCCCTGAACGCTTGCCAGCGGCCAGGCACCAGTGGCCACACCTCGCAGAGTTAGGCTGACCAACAGCAAGGCGATTCCAGCCAACACCCAGTACGGCCGGGTAGCCCAAAACCTTGCGCTTCCTCCGCGGGATGAAGAAAGCCGTCCCACGCACGGAATGGCGAGCATCAACAAGGCAATGACGGATGAGGAAAAAATCATGAGCGCCGGCCCCCTAACCTGTCACTTACGTCGCTGGAACAGGCCTCCGAAGAGTCCGCCTCCGCCAGCCTTTTCACCCTCCTCTCTCTGCCGACGTTCTCGGAGGCGAAGCCGACGTGAAGCCACTACATTTTGTGAATCCAGCGAGACGGCTTGCGCAAACAGCTTGTATGCCTTCACTTCATCGCCACTCTTCAAGTGCATCTCACCCAAGATCGCTAGCTGATCTGCCTTTTCCACCGTGGTCATTCCAGTCAATCCGATGATTCCGTCGTGAGCTTCATCGATTTGCACAAGCCCTGCACGAAAAGCTGCACGATGCATCAAGTACTGGTACTGCCACTTATCGGGGTCCCCTTCCACGGCCGCTTTGGCGTTGGCATGGGCATCAGGAAATCGCTTCTGCTTGAAGAGCGCCTCAGCCTTGGCGAAGTCAATACGTGCTCTAGACCGTGTCGTCTCGGTCACCACTTTCACACCCGTTTCTCGTTCAATGAACCGCGTCTTGACCTCATCAAAGTACTCGCGCTCTATTAAGCGATGGTAGGCCTCTGACACTGCCGTAAAGCACCCCTCTGCCAGAGCTTGGGCACCTTGCGCTGCGTTACGGTAGCGATCGGGGTGGTACCGAGCGCACGCCTCACGGTGTTTCTTATCAATGATCGAGCGTTCAAGGTCAGCAGACTTCTTCAAACGAAAGATGAACTCCGGCTTCGAGCGGGTCAACACGTCATAGGCCTCCTTGAGGTGGGCCTCGATCAGTTCGGGCGGAGACTTGCCAGGATCACGCTTCACTGCGATGACCCGTGGATCAAGACGCCGACGCTTCTTTGAGCGGTCACTCGCGGGGCCTCTCCGAGAGCGTGGTTGACCCGATGATGGGGGCATGGGCTGTTCATCGGTGGCGTCAACAGTCACTTCTTCAGTTCCCGGGTCGGCAGCCATATCCAGCGGCAGACCTCCCTCTTGAGGCTGCGCTGATGGGCCCGATTCAATGCCAATCTCACTATGAGTAGCAGCCCGCTGGGCCAACGCGACGAGCCCCAAAACATGAAGAATGCCTAAGTCAGCGACCAATTCAGCAGATCCCGCTGCCAAAATCTGGCTCACGGACGGTTCACGACCGACACCCTCAACCGCCTCGACGAGGCGCTGATCAAGACCATACTCTCTCGCGCTCATCCCTTTCGGGAACTGGACCACGACCTGTTGCTCAGTGTTGGCAGCCAACCATTCTCGCGCAACACCTTCTGAACCACCCTCTCGCAGCGCTTCAGCCACAAGCGAGGTCAGTGGCCTTGCCAGCGATGCCGAGCTCTGGACGGGCTCGGATACAACAAAATTCAGCATCCAGTCACCGCTTGCGTCCATATCGAGACAGGCCTTGCACAGCGCCTTGTGCACAACCTCATGCGCCTGTCCTTCATCACCGCCGTCTAGGGCAGAGGCCCATTCAGCTACCGACCAACTGCGCTCTCCAACTATTCCGTCCAAGAGCGTCGTAAATCCAACGCACCCGACTATCTCTCCATCGGAAAAGTCCAGCGCACACATGTCCACACCACGTGTCAACCACAGCCGGCCTGAACCCCGACTACGGTGCACGAGGAACAACACGCTTGCTGTTCGAACTGTACTCGACTGGCCACTGATGGCTGCCAAAGTTTCGAGGTCTTCCAACCTTTTCGCCTTGTCGTACTCCACTTTTTTCCAGGTTGAGTTTAAATCAGAAGCACCATGCCCTTCATCCAACGTGGGAATGTTGCTGAAACGCAAACAAGATCGTACATGGTTCGGGAACATCCCGACACCATTATGTGTCGGGGTAGCCAATAAACCATCGTTCCGAGGACCCCAAAATGGCTAGCGAATTGATCACCAACACCACCGACGCGACCTTCGACGGAGACGTCATCAACAGCGATGTTCCCGTCCTCGTGGACTTTTGGGCCACATGGTGCGGACCCTGTCGAGCCATAGCACCCGTACTCGACCAAATGGCCGGTGACTACCAAGGCCGGCTTCGTATCTGCAAGGTCGATGTCGACCACAACCAAGCAACCGCGGGGCGCTGGGGTGTTCGAAACATCCCCACCCTACTCCTGTTCAAGGATGGCCAAGTTGTCGGACAGCGCGTGGGCGGGCTCAACCGCAAGGCGCTCGATGAGTTCGTCGGAACCGCACTCTGAAGCCAGGCATGGTGTATCCAAGAGCCCGCCCTCACGGCGGGCTCTTTCGTTACCCAGCTGCAGCCCTCAACAACTCCCGATTTTGGAGCGCCAGCGCAGCCCCTCGCACCGTTGCACAGGCAGGGTCCTCAGCCGCGACGATCGGCAGGCCCGTCGCATGGCCAATTGCGCGATCTAGCCCATCGAGTTGTGCGACTCCTCCCGACAGCACTATGCCCGTGCCCGCAATGTCGGCTGCGAGGTCGGGTGGAGTATGCTCCATACTCGACAAAACAGCCTCGATGACGACCTGCACACTCTCGGCGAGGGCAGCTCCCACATCGACTTGTGCGACGGCAACTCGCCTCGGAAATCCTGTGTCAACATCCCGACCACAGACTTCGATCTTCCTCTGATTGGCCTTCGGGAGCGCAGTACCCAGCGTGTCTTTTAGCCTCTGTGCAGTAACCGCGCCGACGGTAACCCCGTGATGCGTCTCAAGGTGGCGGACAATCGCAGCGTCCATGTGATCGCCCCCCAACCTGACCGTCCGACTGTATACGATCCCACCAAGTGAAATGACGGCAATCTGGGTGTGGCCGGCGCCCATATCCACCACCATTTGCCCGCATGCCTCCTGTATAGGCAGACCCGCACCAGCCGCCGCCGCAAGCGGTTGCTCTATCAAATGAACCGTACGAGCCCCCGCCGCCTCTGCAAGCTCACGAACGGCGCGGCGCTCCACCTCAGTGGTGCCATACGGAATGCACATCGCCACCCTCGGCCCAACCCAGAGACGCCGGCCTTGTACCTGAACGATCTGGTGACGCAGCAGCGCCTCTGCAACATCAAACTCAGCAATCAGGCCGTCGCGAACTGGCCGGACCACTCGCACGTCGGAGGGCGTCCGACCGAGCATCTCCCAAGCACTGTGTCCTACCGCCATGATGTGGCGCTCGCCCGAACGGTCGTGAAAGATGGCGACGCAACTCGGGGCGCAAGAAGGTGAACTGCGTCCGCCCATCTGAATGCGGGTCTGGTACGACCCCAAGTCGATGGCCATATCACTGGACAACGCGCCGAATACAGAGTTCAACATCAACGTACTGCGGATTAGAGAGGAGATAGAGATGCGGAGAGCGTTGCAGTTCAAGAACCGAACCACGTACGAAATGCTTAGCACAGAACAACGGAGAACGCCCCATGACTAAGACTATCGATCGCGCGAACCGTCGCCAGCACTGGGCCCTGCTTTCACTGTTCGCACTCGCCTGTATGACCGGATGCTCGCGTGCCCCGTTCACCAACCGTATCCAACTCAACCTAGTTCCCGATCCATTGATGAATGAACTTGGGGCCGCGACTTATGTAGAAATGCTGGGGGGCTTGAGGGTCGACCGGAAGTCATCCGATGCGCAAACACTAAAAAAGGTCGGTCGCCGCATCTCTCGAGTCGCAAAAAAGCCTTCTTACCGATGGAGATACGCACTGGTAAAGGATGACGACACACTCAATGCATGGTGTCTTCCTGGTGGGAAAATTGCCTTCTATTCTGGCATTTTACCGGTGCTCGAAAACGAAGCTGGAATGAGCTTCGTTATGGGTCACGAGGTCGGGCATGCCATGGCCCGGCATGGCGCAGAGCGCATCAGCCAACAGGCCACTATGATCGGCGGCCTCACCGCACTGTACCTCTACATCGACAACAAATCTGATATGCCCGACCAAGCCAAAAATATGCTCATGGCAGCACTAGGAGTCGGGGTTGAGCTTGGGGTAATGCTTCCTTTCTCTCGCGCGCACG
>CAZKOI010000097.1:0-10419 GCA_964554315.1 uncultured Enterobacterales bacterium
GGCCAGCGCGGGTGTGATGGCGGTTGGGATTCGCATCGTCCATCTTCTGGGCCTGGGCAGCGCGGGATTCATGTTCGCCTTCTGGGCCAAAGTCCTGACCGCTGGAGACGTGATGGCAGAGGTCGAGCAGGCTCAGGCGGCGCCGTGAGGAAGAGGGCTGTGTTGGTGTGGCTGATTGGCTGCAGCGGTGGCGGCGAGCCCGAGTCGTCGCACAAGGCCAGAACCGTCGTTGCAGACACGGGCAGCGGAGACACAGGCTCAGGCGAAGGCCCCTCGGCGTGCGCTGACCCGAGCTTGTCGCTCGTGCAGCAGTTCGAGCACCTCGAGTTTGTCGACGCAGAGGCCTTCTCGCCGCCCTCCGCTCTAGGATCCTGTGGATGGGGCATGGCCGCCGTTGACCTAAACGGGGACGGCGCTGTGGACTTGCTGCCGCTTGGGCACTCCGACGCGACATTCGCGCTGATCAATGTCGACGGCGTCCTGGTTCCCAGTGACGAGGTGCGCTTCGATGGCGACTCGCTGCCGGCCGCCAACGGCGTAGGGGCAGGCGACTTAAACGGCGACGGTCGGCCTGACCTCGTCCTGCTCCGGTCCTCCGGCCTGAACGATCTGGTCTACATGAACCAAGGTGGAGGACAGTTTGAGTCTGCCAGCCTCCCGATGTCCTCTGAAGAATCTCAAGACGCGACCTTCTTCGATGCGGACCTCGACGGCGATCTGGATGTCTTCGTCTCTCGGCACATCGACCTCTGGGACACGCACCCCCCCAGCATCGCAGCAGGCTTGGTACGGGGCGCGAACAACACGCTCTACATCAACGAGGGAGGAGTGCTCTCACCGGCCGAGGCTGTGGGCACTCCGGATGCAGCGAGCTTCCAAGCCATACCCTTGGATGTGGATCGCGACGGCGACCTCGACCTCTACCTCGTCAACGACTTCGGCATGTTCATCGCGCCCAATCAGCTGCTGCTCAATGACGGCCATGGAGGCTTCACGGAGGCGCCGGACTGTAGCTGTGATCTGCAAATGTTCGGCATGGGAGGATCGGCCTCTGACTTCAACAACGACGGGGCGGTTGACCTGCACATCACCGACTTTGGCTCACCGAGGACCCTCATGGGGCTGGGAGATGGGACCTTTGTCAACGCCACGGCTGCAGCGGGTGCGTTGATCTCTCCCTCAAGCGAGCGTGTCACCAGCTGGGGCACGGCCTATGTGGATCTCGATCAAGATGGCTGGGACGACATGATGACGGTGTTCGGACCCGTCCTCATGGGGATCGAGGGCGACTGGGCGAACTCGGTCGACCATCCCTCGGTCAACGAGCTGGACGACTCACCTGAGCAGCGAAACGCCTTCTTCCGAAACGCCAGGGGAACCTTCGAGGACCAGTCTTCGGCGGCGGGCTTTGACCATCTCGGTGCAAGCCGCGCGGTCGTGACCGCGGACTTCAACGCCGACGGTATTCCGGACATAGCCATCAGCGGAGTCGACGCCGAGATGCGGCAGGAGGTTCGGGTCTACCATGGCCAGGGAGGGTGTGGTCCAGGCATCACAATCGACTTCACGGGTCGCGATGCTGCGTCGGTTGGCACGACGGTGGAGTGGTCTGTCGGGGACCAGCAATACACCCGTTGGTACCAGCCTGGAACAACCTACTCCGTGTCGGGCCCAACGCTCCACCTGGGGCTCGGTGGGCGGCTTGAGGCTGACTACGTGCGGATCACCCCAACGGGTGGAGAGACGCTAGAGCTCAATAATGTGGTCGCTGGTGACCGAATCATGCCCTCAACCGCGCGTTAGCAGGCGGCGGGGTCGGGGCCGTCTTGAAGGCGATAGTGGGCCAGACTATCTTGGATTCAGGAGGAGCCTTATGAGTCTCCGTCATGTCTATCTGGCGTCTCTTTGATGAGCTGTCAGTCGCGGCGTAATCGGGTGGCATGCCTCGTGTTGCCGCTTGGTGTCTGGGCCTGTTCACGAGGACCGGGACCGCGCGAGAGTGTGCTGGATGGCGACGATACCGCTGGGCCTTCTGTCGACTCGGGTCAGCACAATGCCTCACCCCGAGCTTGTGAGGCGCCGAGCATGGAGCTGATCTCCGCGTTTAGCCAGGCCGATCTGTCCGCCGAAGCGGTCAGCCCGCGCGAGGTGCCGCTGCAGTCCTGCGGGTGGGGCATGGCTGCCGTCGACCTCAACAACGACGGCGAGACGGACTTGGTGCAGCTGGGCCCGACGGACCGAATGTGGCCGCTCGTCAACACCAACGGTGTGCTGACCCCCAGCAGAGAGATCACCTTCGGCGGAGGTCCCATGCCGGCAGGCAACGGTATCGGTGTGGGTGACATGAACAACGACGGCCTGCCTGACTTGGTGGTTGTACGATCCCAAGGAACGCCCGATCTGATCTACTGGAACAGCGGAGACGGCACCTTTGTGGAGGAGGAGCTCAAGCTCTCTACCGCAGAGAGCCAGCACGCCACGCTCTTTGACGCGGACCTCGATGGCGACCTCGACCTCTACGTGTCTCGACACATCGATGTGCGCGACTACCAGATTCTGGATGTGATGGCCGGCACGACCCGTGGCAATGAGAACGGATTCTACCGGAACATCAACGGTGTGCTCACGCCCGAGTCGATGGGCGTCGTCGCCGATGGTGCGAGCTTCCAGGCGGTTCCCATCGACGCCGATCAAGACGGTGATCTCGACCTCTATGTCTTGAATGACTTCGGCATGTTCATAGAGCCCAATCAACTCCTCGTGAACGATGGCGCAGGTCACTTTTCTTCGGCCTCCGACTGTCAGTGCGATCTCGAGATCTATGCCATGGGCGGCAGCGTCGGAGACTTCAACAATGACGGGATTGCTGACCTCCATGTCACCAATTTTGGGACCCCGAGGACGCTGATGGGTATGGGCGATGGGTCGTTCGTTGATGCCACGGCAGCGGCAGGGACGCTGTTGGTGGCCGACGGCACTCGCTCGGCGAGCTGGGGGACGCTGTTCGTTGACCTTGATCAAGATGGCTGGGAGGACATCCTGACGGCCTATGGGCCCGTCATCATCGGGACGACGGAAGACTGGACCCAAGGCATCGACCACCCCACCGTTGCGGGCTGGAATGAAATCCCTTCCCAGCCAGACTCTTTTCTAAGAAACCTTGGCGGCTCCTTTGAGGAGCAGGCACAGGTGCTGGGATTGGATGTACCGCGGGCCAGTCGAGCCATCGTCAAGGCCGACTTCAACGGCGACGGCATGCCCGACATAGCGGTGAGCAGCTACGCGAGCGCCATTCAGCAGGAAGTGCGGGTCTATCAAGGGACTGCAGGCTGTGGTCCCGGGATAACCGTGGCCTTTCCGGAGCGCGGCGGCCGTGACGTGGGCACGCGCATCGAGTGGACGGTGGGTGGTCGAGAGTACACGCGATGGTTTCAGCCTGGAACGACCTACTCGGCCTCAGGCCCGTCGGTCCACCTGGGGCTCGGTGGTCATGCTGCGGCCGAGGTCGTCCGCATCACCCCGCTCGGCGGAGAGCCCACCGAGTGGGTGGACCTCCCTGCGGGATCCCGCATCGATCAGAGGTCATACCAGTAAGGCTTGACCATGTCCTTGATGACGTTCAGGTGGGAGAACGACGTCTTACCGCGTGCCGCATCGTACGCATGCTGCACCATGGTCTTCGCGCCCACGCCCACCATGAACTGGTAGTACCCCCGCCTCGCGCGCGAGCGCGAGACCAGCGAGCGAAGGGTGTCCCAGCGCACATAGCTCGAGAACACGTTGCGGTTCATGGTGTTCGCGACCTCGAGCATCTCCTGCATGGAGAGGTGGTTGGTGCGCATGACGGGCTGCCACCAGTAGAACTCCTTGAGCTCGTCCATCCCCTTGTCCTCGAGCCAGCCCTCGGCGATCGCTTGGTTCCAAAGGGGGGTGCCGGGCTCAGGGCTGATGGTCTGGAAGGCAATGAAGTCCGGTCGAAGGCTCACGGCATAGTCGAACAGCTGGTCGAGCTTCTCGCGGGTGTCCTCCGGCAAGCCGATGATAAACGTCGCGTGGCGAACCACCTCAGGGTAGTCCACCCGCAGCGACTCGAACATCGACCGCATGAGCTGGGTGTCGTAATTGTGCTTGCTGAGGAACGCGTAGTCATCGGCGGTCTCGCGTTCGACACCGACGAGGTACCAGTGCAGGCCCGTCTGCACGAGCTTCTTGAAGACCCCCATCTTGTGCTCACGCTCGTAGGAGTCTGCTCGGAAGAAGCCATACCAGGCGATGTCATCCCAGTTCTTGGCGATGACCTGATCGGCCCACTCATTGTTCCAGCCGGGGTCAATGTTGAAGGTACCGTCCACAAACATGAAGTTGTGGTACCCGTACTGTCGGTGCAGGATCTCCATCTCCCGGACCACGCGGTCCGGCGACTTGACGCGGTACCTCGGTCGAGGCTTTCCGTCCTTCCAGCTCCCCATCTGGGTCCAGATGGCGCAGAAGCTGCAGGTGTCAATGCAGCCTCGACCCTTCTCGATGTTGAAGCTGTTCTGAAACAGGCTCGCGTTCTTGCGATGGCTGATGCGCGGCATGAGGTCATAGGCCGGCAGGGGAAGGTCATCCAGGTCGTGAATGAGCGGTCGAAAGCCAGTGTCGATGACCTCGCCGCCTTTACCGAGGAAGCGAAGCCCCTTCACCTGCTCGAGGTCGCCGCCGTAGCGCAAGGTCTTCACCAGCTCCGAGAACGTGATCTCTCCCTCACCGAACACGAGGAAGTCGCTCGCACCTGGGCCGAGGGCCCACTCCGGCACGTGAGGAAGCGTGTACCCGCCGCCCACGGTGATGCACTCAGGGTTGGCCCGCTTGGCCGTACGAAACAGCTTGGCGGTCTCGTGGACATAGATGGCCTCATCACCGGCGCAGACCATGTCGGGCTGCCACTCGCGAAGCAGGGCCTCAAGGGAGCCCCACCCCATCTTCTGGACAGGGCAGTCGACCAGCTTGATCTCGACGTCTGGCATGGACTCCCGCAGGGCTGCGGCGAGGCAGAGGTAGCCCAGCGGGATCAAGAAGTTGTCGGCCTCCGAGAGGATCGGCCACATGTAGCGTGGCGTTCGGCAGAACAAGATGCGAGGAGGACGGTCCGCAGGGAGGCCATGATTGCGTGCGATAGAGGGCATATATTGTCTATAGCCCACATCCTGAGGTGGGGTTCGCGGTTCGTAGCGCTTTGCAGGTCAAGTGGCCGAGGCGGGGAGAGGGCGGGAGAGGACACATTTGCTTGCAGGTTTCCTCTTTGATGGTCTCTGCAAGGGCCGAAGAGGCCCCGGTCACGCGGTAGCCTAGGTCCGCCTCGGCGTCTGGAGCATGGGCATCGAGGTAGTCACTGAAGGTTCGCCGAGAGAGCTCGATGCCGTAAGCTTCGGGCTTCAGTGCCCAAGGGCTTCCAGGTTCCATCTCAATGGGGAAGGAGCGGCACTGGAGTCGAATTCCTCGCGCGACCCTTCGGCATCGGGCGACGAGTGCAGCTGTCTCTTTGGGGGTGTCTAGGGTCTCCCCAGGCAGGCCTTGACCAAAGCACAGCATGACATCGGCGCCATATTTGGCGCAGGCTGCGACCGAGTCCACCAGCTCATCGTTGGTGAAGTACAGAGGCCTGAAGCGGCGTCGCACAGCTTCATCCGGGCTCTCGGGCGACATCGAGATCAGCACCGACTCGAACGCGTCGACCAGCGCAGCAATGAGATCGGGGTGGGGCACGGCATAGGACTCGAAGAACATGGAGGTAGCCACGCCAGACGCCTTGACCTTCTCCGCCACCTCGATCCAGTGGCGCGGGTCCTGAGGTGTGGGATCGAAACAGGCTTGGACGCCGCCGAAGCCCAGCTCGACCGATCGCGCGATCAATGCTGCGGTACGCCCAGGGGTCACCTGGAACCAGTCGGAGCGGCCGTGATATTTCTTGTGGCTGAGCTTTCCGCCCCCGCACCAGCCACACGTGACGGAACACCCGCGTCCAGCCGGAAGGATCATCGTGTTCCGCTTGGCGCCACCGAAGATGCGCTGGCCAACGGCCATGAGCGTGGCCTGCGGGCGTCGATGAGGGATGAAGAAGGGCCCGCAGAAATCTTGAATGTAGCGGTGATGGTTTCGGAGGAGGTCGAAGCGCTCGTAGTCCAGCGAAGAGATGTCCGCGGCGGTTGAGACGGCCGTGATGGGGTTGCTCACGATCCCGCCTCCGCGCCGGTGGCTGAGGTTTGGTACGTTGTCGAGATCGCGCCCCTCGCTGAGGGCCTCCATCAGCGCAACCAATGCTCGCTCGCCGTCGCCTCGGATGACCCCGTCGACCTCGGGCACGGACTGGAGGATCTCCTCGTGCATCGCGCTGGCGGTAAAGCCGCCGAGCACGATGAAGCTGTCTGGCGCTCCTCGCCTCACCGCGCGCACCGCCTGGATCGTGTCCCAGGACTGGGGGTGCCAGTGCAGACTGAAGCCGACTAAGGCGGGGGATGTGCGGCGTACTTCATCCTCCAGGCTCCACGTCGGGTCCACCTTGTGCTGGACGCCGAGGTGCAGCAACTCGACGTGGTGGCCGGCTCCCTCCAGAGCGGCGCCGAGCGCGGGCAGGCCGACCGCCATGTAGTTCATGGACATGGATGGACCAAGGGGACCAAACCGGTCGTTAATCTTGGCCGCATGAATCAACAGAGCCCGGCTCATCGGGGGCCCTCCGGCGCTCGATCGATACAGGGTTTGGGCTCATGGGGTCGCGCGGGGCTCGCAAAGGAAGCCCTATCGTTCACGCTGGAATCGCTGGCGAGCGCCATGGTCGAGGGGATCACAAGCGGTGAGTGCTCAGCCATGTTTGCAGTGTACCTCCCGTTTGAGGCAGCGTCGATGGAAGAGCAGGCCGTCGTGGTTAGACGTCGCTCCTACCTCACGCCGTGCAACACGAGTGCTCCAGCCTGGCGGTACCGCAGATACTGCTCGTAGGAGGGCCAGTATTTGCTGATCTCAAAATCCGCCTGAGGGGCCAGAGGCCTCGGATCAAGCACTTGCTCGGTGTGCACCTGAGACCATCCGGCGTCCTCCGCCATCGCCGAGAGGCCGGGAGCGCTGAGGAGGTGGACCTCGACATCGAGCGCGTCGATCCAGTTGTGTGTCGCCGGGCTCTCTTCGTACAGGTCGATCACGACGGCGAGCCTTCCGCCTGCACGCGTGACGCGGGCCCACTCACTCAATGCCCCGCGGACATCGGGGTAGTAGTAGATGCTCTCGACGCTGAGCAGGTGAGACACCGAGGACGCTGGCCAAGGCAGCGCATCGGCCAGGCCTGCCTGAAAGTCGAAGCGGTCATCGCCGCGCGTCTTCTCCTGGGCCAGGCGGACCATCTGGGGCGCGATATCGACGCCCAGTCCGCGACCAGCGCCCTGCTCAACCATGTGCCGAACGGCCCAGCCGTTGCCGCAGCCCACGTCCAGAACGACGGCGTCGGGGCCCAGGTGCCAGTCTCGTATAGCGCTCAAGGTGACGCCCTCGTGGCCCTCTGCCATCGACTCTGCTCGACCCGCCAGAGCCCAGCGGTCGAACTCCTCGGCCGCTCGCGTTGGGTCGGGACGAGGGGCCACGCTAGACCGCCGCCGAGGCCATCGTGAGCGCGTAGTGGCTCATCATCTGTTCCCACTCCGCCATAGAGGCCTGGATGCTCCGCTGAGCCTTGGTCACCGTGCGTCGGAGGGCGCGAATCTGCGCAGGCGCACGGTTTTCCTGGCAGGCATCAACCCAAGCCTGACGCTTCGCTCGAAGGTCGGCCAGGGCCTCATCGATCCGCTCCTCAGCTCGGATCAGGTGGAGGCGAAAGGCTTCGTGAGTCTCTGTGGCGCGACCGCTCACCTCACCACGCCAGGAGTCCCACGCCTCGCCCCACGCCTCTATCTGGAGGCTGAACCGCGTCCGGTTCTCCTCAAAGCGCCGGCGCAGGACCATGTGGTCGGGAATTCGTCGGAGGTCAGACGCCCAGCCGACAGAGGCCAGCAATGCAATGAGCCACTTGGACGGATCCCAGTGGTACCAGGCGCGGCCGTTCCGGTAGTCGGTCTCGAACGCGTGGTGGTAGTTGTGGTAGCCCTCCCCATGCGTGAAGAAGGCGAGCCAAATCGAGTCGCGGGCCGTATTTTGATCCGAGTAAGGCTGGGTTCCGAACATGTGCGCCCAGCTGTTGATCAGGAAGGTCGTGTGGTGAACCAAAACGATGCGCACTAGGCCGGCCCAGACCACCATGGCCCCGATGTCACCGTAGAGCACACCGAGCAGGACAGGCACCGCAACATTGAAGATCACAGCAATGGTCAAGTAGTTCCGGTGCTGCCATGCGGTGATGGGGTCGCGGAGGAGATCCTTGACGTTGCTGAGGTCTCCGTCAAAGCGACCGCGTCGACAGATCCACCCGATGTGCGAGTACCAGAAGCCGCGATGGGCATTGTAGGGGTCGTCATCGGTGTCGACGAGCCGGTGATGGCGGCGGTGGTCGGCACACCACTCAACGGCGCTGTTCTCGAAGGTGGCCGCGCCGAGGATGCAAAAGATCACCCGAACGGGGCGACTGGCTTTGTAGCTGCGGTGGCTGAAGAGTCGGTGATAGCCGGCCGTGATGCCGATCCCCGTGGCCAGGTGAAGCGCGGCGTAGGCGAGGATCGGAATCCACGAGAACTCCGCCGAACGAAACCACCAAAACAGGCCGGCGGCGGCAGCGACTGGCGTGAGCGTCAAGAACGCAACGTTTCCCCAGAGGATCGGGGAGGAGGGGCGATCGGCAGTTGGCATACTAGACGTCCTCAAAGGTTTGACATCGCTGACCGTCTTTAAGCCGAAAAATGCGTGGGGACAGTCAATATATTTGGCGAAAAGAGGTGGTAGATTGAGGAAGCGTGTGTAGGATCGCGCGAGAGGTTGTGTCATGTCAGACTACGCGAGGCGCCATCGTCGCTCCGAGACATCCGGTTCCGGCACGGGAGAGTCGACGGCGGGAAGCTCCGATGTCAGCAATTCAGAAGCCATTGAGGACATGTCCAAAGAGCAGGTGATGATCTACCTGACCCAGAACAGCGTCACCCACCACAATGATGAGATCCCGGAGACGCTCGCTGCGCTCAAGAAGGCGGACGAGCTCGGACTCGGAAAGAAGAGCATGATCCCGATCTCGGATCCCTACAAGGACGGTCACCAGACGTACGGGTACGCATTTGGTGAGTCCAAGGCGGCCTCGATGACGTGGTGGCATGACGACGCGACGCTCCAGGCGGGGCAGGTTCGCATCGACGGAAAGGTCCTCACGCTCGGCGCAAACACCAGCCACGTTGCGGAGGGGCAGTCCTGGTCGTCGGAGGCGGCGCTGAAGCCTGGAGTCGCCGAGACCATTCGCACCGCATGGATTCCGGCTTTGGTTCATGTGGGGCTCTCGGAGGGCAAGGCTCAGGAGGTGGTAAAGGCGCTCATGACCGACACCAGCGGAGCGGCAAAGACGATGCACTCTGGCGGCGGGGCGGCCAACGAGATGCTTCAGCTGATCAGCGTGTTGAACCGTGCCGAGATGGGCGAGTTCGAGATTTCTTCCTTCGTGCTCTCCGGTCACCACTACAGCGGAACGTCCTACATCTTTGGAGAGATGGGCGATCACGAGTACGACGATGACCGGGTCACCGGCGATACCCTCGATGTTCGAGACATTGAGATCCTCTCGAGGGTGTTCCCGAAGGCGTTTGCCCAAGTGGACAGCATGATGTTCAGCGCCTGCAACACGCACAAGCTGGGTCTCACGGATGCGGAGGGCAACGAGCGCAGCACTCAAGACTGGGTCGCGAGCACGTTTCCGGAGGCGACTCGGATGTCCAACTGGCAGAACATCGCCCCGGGGTCGGACTTTGCCGCCTTCTTCTCGGGTGAGTTCGCTCTCGACGTCGCGAAAGAAGAAGCGGGCCAGGACTCGGCCTTCAACGACTGGCAGTTCATGAAGACGCAGCGCGGAGAAATGTACCGCTCCGAGATGGGTGCAGATGGCCAGTTTGAGGAGCTCTCAGCCAAGCGAAGCGGCAGCTCGTACCCTTTCTACAATGACTACAAGGGTCTGAGAAACAGCAACCATGAGGCCTTCCACAAGCGGGAGGACCTCATGAAGTACATCCTCAAGAAAGGTTAATTTCTCCTCGCGCACGGGCAGACGTTGACGTCTACGACGAGCCAGAGCACAATTGCGGTCGGAGAATGTACCCATGCGCCGATCATTTGTTATCGCAGTGTGCCTCACCTCCGTGGCGTGTAGCCGTGGGTCGGTGACTGTCTCAAAGGGAGCCGTAGACACGGGGATAAGTGTCGGGGACGCCGACACCGACGCTGACACCGACGCCGACGCCGACGCCGACGCCGACACCGACG
>CAZKOI010000098.1:0-10386 GCA_964554315.1 uncultured Enterobacterales bacterium
CATCGGCTTGGGGAAGCCTAGGCGATGACGTCTTGCTCTTGTCTCAGTTGAGGGAGCGATTTCCGGATGCGACCTTGCTCATCTCCGGACCAAACGTCACGGCAGAGCCTGCCGCCGTGCTGTCGCGCGCTCCCGTAGATGCCGTCATCCTCGGTGAGCCAGAGGAGGCTGTTCGTATGGTCGCGGATGGGCATCCGCTCGCTCAGGTGCCCAACCTTGCGATACGGGCAGGGGCGGATGTCCTGACGACGGAGCGGCGCTTGCCCCCAGGCTGGATCACGCAGCCACTGCCCGCTCGAGACCTCCTAGACCTCAAGCTCTACACGATTCCATTTGCGAGACGTACCCCCGCGACCACCATCGCGGCGAGCCGTGGGTGTGCCCATTCATGCACCTTCTGTCCGAGTCAGCTTTGGCACCATCGGACGGTCAGGGAGCGCCCGGTCGAGCGGGTCATCGAAGAGCTTGAGGAGATATCCAGGCGATACGGCATCCATGAGGTCCACTTCCGTGATGATACCTTCACTGGAAACGCTGAGAGGGTTCACGCGATCTGCGATGCCATGGATGCCGCGGGGCTGCAGCTCTCGTGGCGTTGCTTTGGCAGTGCGTCTACGGTCTCGCCGGAGCTCCTCCAGCGCATGGCTGCATCGGGGTGCTTTCAGGTGTGCTACGGATTTGAGTCGGGCGTGGATGAGATTCTCAAGAAGACGGGCAAGGGCACGAGCGTTGCGCAAGGGGTGGACGCGGCACGGTGGACCCATGAGGCCGGAATGGAGGTGAGCGGAACCTTCTTGGTGGGCCTCGAGGGCGAGACCGAGCAGACCATCGACCAATCCATTCAGTTCGCGATTGCGAATGACTTGGACTACGTCCAGGTCAACGTGGCGGTTCCGTTGCCGTCGACGGGCTTTGGTCGAAGAAGCGAGCGACGCGGGCTTGAGTCGAGTCCCGAGGCGTTTCGCTGGATCGGTGCCGACACGACCCAGTCGGCGACGATGGATGGGGGCGCGCTCCCGGGTCATGTGAAGCACTTCTACCGACGCTTCTATCTCCGACCATCCTATGTGGCGGGCCGGCTCACCTCACGTCGAGGCCTCCATGCGCTCGTCAGCCATGCGAGACTGGGGGCCAAGATGATGGCGGCTGTGCTGGCCCGCTGAGCCCTATCGACACTCTTGGGTCTTCGCGGAGTAGTCTCGCGAGCAGCCGAACCCGATGTCGCAATCATAGAGCCAGTCGCCCACCTCTCCGCAGTCAGGCTCTGCGGAGTAGCGCCACCCCGTCGACGTCCCACAGAGGGTCCCGCAGCTACCGGTGTGCGTCCAGCGCTTCGTCTCGGAGCCGTCGCAGTTCCAGTCGTACCCTCCGCAGGCGGTCTCGATGGTCCGGTAGGTGGTTGCGTCTGGGTTGGCGCTGCCGTCGTAGTCGCAGCAGTCCTCATTGTTCACCGTGTCATACCAAACAAGGTCGCCGGCCTCACACAACATCTCCATGCGACTAGCATCCCCAAAGCCATCCCGATCAAAGTCTCGGAAGTAGAAGGTGCCTCCCTCTGAGCCCGGCTCATTGATCTCTCCGTCACAGTCCTCGTCGGTGTCGAAGTAATCACACACCTCGGCCTCTCCCGGGTTGACCCAAGCCCGGCTGTCGTCGCAGTCCCACTCACCGACGGCGGCGATGTAGCTGCCCCAGGGGTCGCAACGCGTGATGGTCATCGATTCAATAGGGTACCCATCTCCGTCGGTGTCCAGGTACCAGGTCAGCTTGCCGGTGGCGTCGGGGCCGTCGGCTGTGCCGCTGCAGTCCTCGTCGGTGTCATCCTCATCACACACCTCAACCGCCCCTGGGTTGATGCTGGGGTTCGTATCATCACAGTCGCCTGAGCGGATGACATGGCTTGGGGGGGCTTCGCATGCTGTAGCCGTGGTGGACGAACCCCAGGTGTCGCCGTCGGAGTCAAAGTACCAGACCGTCGCGTCCTCTGCTTCGTCCTCGTCGACCCGACCGTCGCAGTTGTCGTCCACGTCGTTACAGGTCTCCACCGCTGCGGGTGACACGGCCGAGGAGCGGTCATCACAGTCAAGGCCACCGCATCGGCTGTAGCCGTCACCGTCTTCGTCGGTGTCGGGGTCATCCTCGTCTGTCCAGTCGTCGCAGTCGTTGTCGACGTCGTCACACAACTCCGGTGCTGTAGGGTGAATGTCCTCGTCGGCATCGTCACAATCTCCCGTGATGAGATCGGCAATGACGCAGGACGTCGAGACGCTACCGGTACAGGTGGCCGTCTCGACGCCGCCCTCACACGAACAGTCGCCGTCATCATCGAAGGCCGCTGTGCCTTCATCGACCACACCGTCACAGTCGTTGTCGGTCTCGTCTAGGGACTCCTCTGCGCCGGGAAATCTGCTGCCGTCCGCGTCATCGCAGTCACCATCCAGCTCCGAGAAGCCATCGCCGTCATCATCCACACTGTCGGTTCCCTCATCGATGGCTCCGTCACAGTCGTTGTCGATACCGTCGGAGACCTCTGCTGCCTCGGGGTGGATGCTGTCATCGTCGTCGTCGCAGTCGCCGTCGACCTCGGAATAGCCGTCCTCGTCTCCGTCATGCTGATCTTGAGCGATCACCTCGAAGTCGGCAAGCTCGTCGGATGCGGTGTTCCCGAGCGAGTCGCTCACGACAACCGTCAGGCGAAACAGTCCGGGTTCATCGGCCGTGAGGGTGCATCGTCCGACACCGTCGACATCGACCGTCGACGCACAGGGCTCCCCAACGACCTCGTCGTCGGCGAGGAGACGAAACCGAACCTCGAGGTCCTCGGGCGAGTCATCTTCATCGATGACCTCAGCTGCAACGCTGAAGGGGATGGACGCGATGGCGTAGTCGTCCTCAAGCGGCAGTATCAGCACCACCTCTGGCGGGACACCCGGATCGTAGATGTTGAGAAGAAGGGTGGCCTCGGCCTGGCCGCCGTCGGGGTCGTAGACGCCGACTTCGATCCGGTGAGCGCCTTGACTGAGGCCTGAGACCTCCGTGCCGGCGTTGCCGTCAGAGTCCGGGGTTTGGGTGGCCAGATCGCCGTCCAGGTCGCTCGTCCACGACACCCTGAGGTCCTCAGGGCCGGACTCCGCGTCGGTGGTGTAGGCCAAGAATCGAACGGTCTCGCCGACCAAGATGTTGGCCCCATCTTCGGGAGACACCACCTCGAGCAGTGGATCCGCGTTCAACGGCGCGGCCTTCTCGCCCGCTGTGCCGGCACAGCCCATCATGATGCTCATCAGCCCGAGCGAAGGGATCTTCATGCTCACCTCATGCTCCATGTTCCCTCGTCTGTCCGTGCCTCGCAAGCCTCGCTTTGCTCGTCGCCAGCCAAAAGCCGTTAGACCCTTCGCTACTCGCCGCGACGGATCGGCGAAAGTTTGGGAGTGATAGGTGGAACGTCTCATCAAAATGGTTCTCTGTATTGGCCTGTTCATGCACGGTGCGGCGGCACAGGCGGGCGGTGGAGGTGGCGGCAGTAGCTCCACCTTCGAGTGGAAGGACTCTTCCCTCGTCGAGGCGGCGACGCGCTTTGCGAACACGATCTCGGCGGGCGACTACGAGTCGGCCTACCAGATGGGCGGCGCTGTGCTTCGCGAGAAGCGGACGCTCGATCAATTTACCGCGGATATGAAGCGCTGGGGCTTTGACAAGCCGGGCACGGTGGAGTGGTCCAAGGGCAACAACGCCCTCCCCGCTAACAACGGCTTTAAGCTCATGGGCGACTTTACGGCGGAGGACGGCGAGACCTTCCCGGTCTACGTCCACCTCGAGGGCGATGCCCACGTCGACGCGGAGTCCCGGGACAGGAAGTGGTCAGCCTCAACCCAATGGACCGTAATGGACTACCGCTCCGGCGAGTCCATGATGAAGCGAATGGGTGACGGCAGCGCCACGCCGCTGGATTGGTTCTTGGCCGTGTGCGGTATGGGCTTGTTGATCGCCTTCGTGGGGCTAGTCTGGTCGTATGTCAAGGGTCTTCGCGGGCATCCGCGCGAGCTCTGGCTCATGTTCTTCACCAAGCTGACGGAGTACTCGGCCTACGGTGCGGCGAGCGCAGTCATGGTCCTGTACCTGCAGAACGATGTGCTGCTCAACGGGCAGCCGCTGGGCGACAGCCCGGGCTACCTCTACTACATGGTCTGGGGTCTGGTCGCGACCATCATCACCATGATGGTCGGCGCCGTCTGCGACACGATCGGGGTCAAGAAGTGCCTGCTCATCGGTGCAGTCATGCTCTTGATCTCGCGGTTCTGCATGCCTTTGAGCCAGGACATCGTGCCGGTCACCATCCTGGGCTTCCTGCCGCTGGCCTTTGGCTTTGCCATCACCGGCCCTGTCCTCAAGGTGGGCATCAAGTGGTTCACGACTCTGAAGACGGCCACCTTGGGCTTCGGTCTCTTCTACACACTGATGAATGTGGGCTTCTGGATTGGTGCCGAGATTGCGGACTACTTCCGAAAGAACCACGCCGAAGGCCTCGACATCTGGGGCGTAGAGCTCACGACCTACCAGGCGATCATCTTCATCGGCTTCCTCATCAACATTCCGGACTTCATCGCGATCTTGCTCATGCGCGACGGTGCAGAGATGACCGAGAAGGGCTTGGTCATCCGGGCTCGCAAGGGCGATGGCGAACAGGTCGTTGCCGCTCAGCTCAAGGAGAGCGTCACCGCACGGCGCGCGAAGATGACGCGCGAGTTTGTCCGCAGCCTGATCGCGACCGCCATCGTTGGTGCGCTTGCCTTCGCCCTGGTTGAATTGCGGGTCCACGAGTGGAAGGTCAGCGTCATCAAGGCCGGATACTACGTGTGGTCATTTGTGATCACGCTCGGCATCATGGCCATCGGCGGCGTGCTGTATGCGCTCCTCTCTCACATCGGGGCGGCTTCTCCGGGGGCCGCCTTCGACCGGGTCATGAAGTCTGTCCGTGACGCTACGGAAGGCACGGTAGAGCAGCTCCGAGAGAACTTTCAGCAGCGCCCGTTCTGGATCTACATGGCGATGCTCGGGATTCTGGTCTTCGTTCGGCTGACCTTCTATGTGTTCCACGTGATGTTCCCGACCTACGCGATTCGCGTCTTCGGTGATGACTTCCCTGTGGCCAGCATCTTCGGCTCGCTCAACCCGGCAATGATCATCTTTTTGGTGCCGTTGATCTCAACCCTGACGGTGAACGTGCGCTCCTACACGATGCTCATCATCGGTACGGCCATCTCTGCGGGCTCTGTCTTCCTGTGCTTCATGCCGGACGCTCTCGCCATGTCCATCGGCGACTCCTGGCTTGGGACCTGGATCTTCGACTACTGGCTTGAGGCTCCGGTGGGCAACCAAGACCCGTTCCTCATCTCGCTCGTCGTGTTCATCATCGTGTTCACTGTCGGCGAGGCCATCTGGTCGCCGCGTCTCATGCAGTTCAGCGCGGAGATTGCACCCCGAGGCAAGGAAGGGGCCTACATTGCGCTCGCGGTGCTGCCTTACTTCCTGGGCAAGATCGGCGCGACCGTCATGGCGGACCTGCTCACCAACCAGTACTTTAGCGAGGGCATGGTGAGCTTCCCGAACCATGAGATGTCGTGGTTCTGGATCGGTGCGATGGCGCTCCTCTCGCCCGCGGGCATGGTGATCTGGCGCAAGACCTTCAACCAGTCTGAGAAGATGGCCGAGGATGAGGCGAAGGCCCAGGTGGCGGCCGAAGAGGCGGAGGCAGAGGCCCATGCGGCCAACAAAGAGGGCTGAGTGAGCCAGCGCTCGCCGTGGTTGGGCCGCCTAGCGCTCTTGCTGGGTGGCCTCGGTGCGGGCCTCGTCGCCGCAGAGGTAGGGTTTCGGTTCGCGCGCCCAGACGATGCTGTCGACCTCCTCTACAACGCCCCCGACAATGCCCCTGATGGACTGTATACGACCGACGCCCAGGTCTTTGCGGTGCCCACGCCGGGCTTCGTCGGCATGCAGAAGTCGCTGGGCTATGCGGTTGACTTGCGCATCAACAGCCTTGGTCTTCGCGGACCCGAAGTGGGAGCCAAGACGGTGCCACGGTATCTGGCTGTTGGTGACTCCTTCACGATGGCGGCGCAGGTGTCGGAGGCCGACACCTTTGTCGCACGGCTTGCCGTCGATCTTGGGGTCGAGGTCTTGAACGCCGGAGTCGATGGTTACGGCACCATGCAGGCCCTACGGCGCTATCAGCAGCTCGATCAAGAGCTTGATCTCGACGGGGTGTTGCTCACCTTCTTTGTGGGCAATGATGTCCATGACAACGTGCGTTGGCCTCAGGTGCAGGCTGAAGCAAAGCGAATGGTCCCGGGCAAGCCCTTGACTCGTCGGCCGGTGGGGGCCGTCCATGGCTTCCTGTACAAACGCTCCACGCTCTACGCCGCCGTTCAGATGTGGCTGCGGCGGCGCGCCATGAGCCAGGAGAGTCACCCCGAGCGCCACCGCTGGCGGAGCGAGCTGATGCTGTTCACGGCGGATGGTGGTGGTGTCCTCGGTGCACAGATGCCCATGACCAGGAATGCGCTCGCGGATCTGTCACGAGCGATCGCGGAGCGTGGCGATCGCTTGATGGTGGCGGTGGCGCCGCCCGCCTTTCAGATAGAGTCTGAGCGGTTGGCATCGACCTTTGCGTTGGTGGGCCTAGATCCCGCGCGGGCCCGTCCGGACGCCGTGTCCCAAGCGGTTCTGGATGAGCTGAAGCGGCAAAGCATCGCCTACTGCGATCTGGTCGAGCCGCTCAGGCGCGCCCATAGGGCAGGGCGTGAGATGTATCTACAGTACGACGGACACTGGAGCCCTAAGGGGCACGTCATTGTGGCGGACGCGCTGGAGCGGTGCTTTCGGGAGGCGGAATAGCCCAGACGAGCTTCTCCTCCAGCTGAAGAGGGGAGCCCAAGGCTTCGGTGAGGGCGTGGTTGTGTGCGGCCAAGACTCGGTCTGACAGGATGAGGTTGGGGTGAAGGATGACCCATCGGTATCCCGACTCCGCGAGGGATTGGATGCTCTTGGGTATGTCGACCCCCGCGGGCAACCTCCCGGGGTCGTTCTTGGCTCGAGGCCCTGAGCGGCTGAGGTCGGCCCATGTTCGCAGTGCAGAGTTCATGGTGGGGAGGTCGGGGCCCACCTTGTGGGAGTACGGAATGGGTCGGCGGTGCAGGCCCTGCCAGTAGAGATAGCGGTTGGTGGCGATGCTCTCTCCTCGTGCGGCGGGAAGATCGATCACCGCTCCTTCGGTGTCCTCCAGCGCTTCGTAGACCCGGGGGAGGTCTCCTGAAGAGCTCTGGAGCGGCCAGACATTTGGCGCGAGCACGAGTTGCTCGAACACGACCCCTACGACCAGCAGAGCCGTCGCTGCGGCGGCGTGGCGAGGTATTCGCTCAGCCATACGGGCCGCCGTGATATCCGCGAAGACGGCAAGGATGGTGACGGCCGCCGCGACAAAGCGGAGGGGGTGATCCATCGTCACGCCGAGTCCAAGCAGGGCCCGAAACGGCATGGCCAGCAGGTCGCCGGAGGATGTCCTCAGAAAGTCTCCGTCGTGCCACAGGAAGGGGCCGAGGGCCAGCAATGAGGTGGTCACCATCGGGACGAGCCACCATCGTGCGCGCGCTGATCCGACCCAGCCAAGGGAGGCCAGTCCTAGGATGATGAGGCCCAAGTAGGGCGTTCGGCGAAAGGGCGATGTGGCGGGTCCCGACAAGTGGACGGTCCAGAAGTCGCCCGGAGTCACGAACGCGACGGGGTCAACAGCGTTGATCTTGAACACCGGAAAGTTGAGGAGCACGGTGCTCTTCTTGGCGATGCCCATGGGGTCATTGAGGTTAGCCTGGAGGGCCAAGAAGCCCGGGCCGGCGACCGCGAGGGCCACCGTCGCCGCGATCGCCACGCGATAGAGTCGCTCTCTCCAGGGCGTGCGTTGGTCCATGTGAGGCTCGAAGAGTAGCAACGTTCCGACGATCATGGCGGAGCCGATGCCGTGGTACGGCGTCGCAAGCCCAGCGAGGCCCACGGCCGCACCTGCCAACCAGTGGTTTCGCAGAGCGGCGAGCCCGGCCAGCGGGACGAGGCCAATCCAGCATGCCTCGACGGTGCCATTGTGGATCTCTGCCAAGAAGGTCGGTGCGGTAGCCAGGGCTGCCGCGGCGATCCACCCGTGACCGCCCAGCCCGCGAGCGAAGGCCATGGCCGCGCCGCCGGCCAGAAGCACCTGCACAACCAGGATGGAGTTGTGAGCCGCGACCGGACCAGCGGCCCACTGGGCGGGCAGGGAGACCAGCGCCCCCAGAGGATCGATGTACCAGAGGTTCCCACCCCGCGGATGCGCCAAGCCTGCAACATCCCAAGGCAGGCTTCCCTCGGCCAGGTGGTTGTACACCCACCGTATGCCCCAGGCATGGGACCAGACGTCAAGGCCTTCGTCGCCCACCAGTCTTGAGTCCATGTCGGACCAACAACCCCAGAATACGGTGACGGTGAGCCCGACCAGCAGGGCCAGGGGGAGCCAGGTCGATTTTGAGTGCAGGTTCACGGCGTGAGAATATCAGTCTGCTTAGACTGGTGCGCGATGCAAGATCATGCAGAACATCGTCGAACCCTATGGATAGGGGCGGTTGGGGTGGGCGTGCTGGCGGCAGCGGTGCTTTGCTTCCCGACCTTTGCCCCGGTGCATGACGGGATCGTCGGGTACTACAACGACGACTGGGCGAACGGCATCTACCTCCATCACCAGGTCCACGAAGCGCTAATGAGCGGCCGGCTTGACTTGAGCGATCCGGAGCAGTTCTTCCCATTTGGGTACAACCCCGTGCACTCAAACGGCGGGAACATCCTCGAGATGTTGGTCTCGGGTCTCTTTCGACTGGTCGCGCCCTGGCCGCTCTGGTTGAGCCTCGCAGCTCTGGCCTGGATACCGTTGAACGCGTTGGCCTTCATTCCGCTCGGACGTCGGCTGTGGAAGGAGCGCTCGACGGTCTTGGCCGCAGCCGCGACTTGGGCCCTCTTTCCGCCGACGCTCCATCAGATCACGGCGGGACGCTTGACGCAGGCCGCGCTGATCGGAGTTCCGCTGGTGGTCGCGGGTCTTCTGGATCTTAGCGAGCGCTCGGATCGCAAGGGAATCGCGTTGACCGCGGGCGGCTGGGCTCTGGCGGGCCTCGGTTATTGGTTCAATGCGCTGTTCATTGGTCTCCTCGCGCCCGCATTTCTGGTGTACGCCCAGCGTTCACGGCGTATGAGCCTGATGGTCGACTTGGTGGTGTCTGGTGTCCTCGCGCTCTTGCTGGTGTCGCCGATGCTGTTGGTGGTCTTCTGGCCTGTGTTGACGGGTGGCCAAGCAGGAGGGACGCACATCTCTCCCGATGCGATGCCGCTCGCTTTTCCCGATGCACTTCAGCTCATGTCCGGGCAGAAGCCGGGGCTGGCGGACTGGATGCCCTGGTCGTGCCTGGGTGGGATCTTGGCATCGGTGTTGTTGAGGGATCGTCGGTGGTGGCTGTGGCTTGGGTTGGGTGTACTCTGCGTGGTTTTCGCCCTCGGACCCGGGCAGCGCATCGCCGGCGAGATCTGGCGCATGCCCTACTGGGTTCCGTGGCGACTGGTACCGGGCCTCGCGAGGATGTTTCACCCCGACCGCTGGATGCTCGTGGGTGGCCTCTTTATCGCTGTGCTGGCGGTGGGTGGTGTGGCATCCATTCATCGATGGTTGGTGTGGGTGGTGCCGCTCGGGGTGGTCGCTCAGCTCGCCCTGCGCGGTCGCATTCCCTTGGATTCTTGGTCGCCTTCCCTCCCCGACCACTGGGCGGAGCTTGCTGCCCTACCGGGGTCCGAAGCCGTCATCGTGCTTCCGCTACACGGCTCGCAGCTATCGGGCCAATATCAGTGGCTGCATGGCCGTCCGCTCTGGGGAGGCATGGTGGAGGATCAGCCTTGGAATCATCCCAAGGCTTGGGTCGAATACGAGCGGAAGAGCCCGTTTTTGAGTGGGCTGCGTGCGCTCAGCTACGGACGAGAGGTGACCCTCAAGCTAGAGGCAGAGGAGGCATTGGGCTTGAACGCCGATGGCTTTGGCTGGTTGGTGCTCGACCACTCGGCATGGTCAGCCAAGGGTCTGGGTGCGACGTCGCAGGCCGAGGCGGAGATCTCTCGGGTCCTCGGCGGCCCGGTCCACCGGTCGTCGAGCGGGCTGGTTTGGCGTCTGGCGACGGAGTGAGCATGAGCCGGTGCCGCGGGGCAATTTCAGACGATTGCAAGCGGGCATTCCTCGCTAGGGATAGAATGGTCGGACGGAGGCCCGGATGAGCGTGCGCTTGGCAACAGTTCTGCCCTACTTGTTGATCATTGGCTGTGGCTCGG